>NZ_JFGV01000067.1:0-29614 GCF_000612035.1 Photorhabdus aegyptia
TATCATTCCTTTTTGAGATATATTACTGGAATGACACAGAATTTCTAACACTCCCGTTTTGATTTGTAATATTTCATTGTGATCGTGCCATAAAAACAACTTCATCAGAGTGACCTTTATGGCATGATTCTTCTCATTAACTCTATAGATTTTCATGATCTATTCTTCGAGCCTTTCTTCACTTTGTTTTAACCTGCAATGACAGTCTTACCTCGGCAGTTGTTGATCACATCTTTCCTGTTATCACTGTTTTAACATCAGGCGGCTTTCATTATTATTTCTATAGAGAAAGAACTAAGATTATGGCTAAGTAATAAAATATTCAGTGTATATAAATAATCGTCGCTTTATTTTATAATGACTATTACTATCTTAAGTAATAGTTAAATTAAATTAAATTTTTGCGATATGGAGAAAATATTAATTTTTATTATTATTTTTCCTTTTTGGCAGAATCAATGCCAGGATAATTCCAATTAGACTGATAAAGGGTGAATATATTATCATTTTGTTTTTGTCGGGAAAATAGTTTGGTAACACACTGCACAGATAGATAAAAATAGAGACTGGCCAACCATACAGCCCCACATCATTAAATCTGTAGGCTGTTTTCATGATTAAATAGTAAACCGTAGCGAAGGAGCACATTGCCCATAGACCAATAGAGATTATATATAACCACACTGATAACTCATATTGCATGTGAGCTGCGTAATTGTTTTCTGCTAGATAACCTGAGAGAAAGATCAATATTCCTAAAATAGCGGCTATTTTAATAAAGCTAATAATATAATCTTTTCTACTCAATCTTTGGCTGAAATAGCTTTTTATTGAACTCACTAGAGAATCGTTCATAAATAATAGTCAGATAAATAAGAATGGGACAGATAGTAACTGATTTAACGATAGTATGAACAGAAAAATATGAATCAGATATTAAGATGAGAATATTTCAAAAGTAATTTTATGATTAAATATGTATAAATAAGGTGATGATTGTTAAATTATATGATAGTTTTTATCCTTTATGATCTTTTGGGTGTTTAAACCATTATGTGGGGACTTGACAAATGATTATCCGCTTATCTAAAACCTTGATGATTTTTGCAGTAGCTTTGTTTGCTACATTAGCTGCTTTTGGCAATATCACAGACTATGCGACTAATTTCGCATTTGTACAGCATGTATTAATGATGGATACCATTTTCCCAGATGCAACTATTACCTATCGTGCAATTCATTCACCGGTGCTACACCACATTGGTTATATCGTTATTATTTCTTTAGAAACTTTAACGGCAGTGTTATGTTGGATTGGTGGTATTCATTTACTGGTGAATTTAAAATCTAACGCTGCTGTCTTTAATAAAAAGAAGACTATTGCGATAGCTGGCCTGACCTTGGGGTTCTTGACTTGGCAGGTGGCGTTCATGTCAATTGGTGGTGAATGGTTTGGGATGTGGATGTCCACACAGTGGAACGGCGTATCTAATGCTTTCCATTTTTTTGTCACTATCATTCTGGTACTGATTTATTTGATTCAGTATGACAGAGAACTAGAATAAGAATAAATATGGGAATAGCTGTGAAAACAAGGATCGAACAACACAAAGCAACTCTGTATGGAATATTGGCGATTGTGTTGTGGAGTACAATCGTTGGATTGATAAGAAGTGTAAGTGAAGATTTTGGGCCTGTAGGTGGCGCAGCGCTGATTTATACTGTTGGATCAATTTTTCTGATTCTGCTAATTGGCTTTCCAAAAGTCAGCGCTTTCCCCAGAATCTATTTGTGGCTTGGCAGTCTATTGTTTGTCAGTTATGAAATCTGTTTATCACTTGCATTAGGCTTTGCTAATAATCGTGCTCAAGCAATTGAGTTGGGTATGGTTAACTACCTATGGCCAGGTTTTACTGTTTTACTCACAGTGATGATTAATAAGCAGAAAGTGAACTGGTGGTTATATCCTGGTTTATTATTGTCTATTCTGGGGATCGGTTGGGTGATGAGTGGTGATAATGGCTGGTCACTCAGACAGATGGTAGGAAATATCCAGAGCAATCCGTTAAGCTATGGGCTGGCTTTTGCGGGAGCAATTATTTGGGCGATGTATTGTAACATTACAAAAATAATGGCGGCAGGTAAGAATGGCATGTCGTTATTTTTTATCCTGACGGCTTTTGCATTATGGATTCAATATTTTTTTACATTTCCTCCTGAAATGGTGATAAATCTGCGTAGTGTCAGCATATTATTGTTTGCCGGTGCGGTTATGGGAGTGGCGAATGCAGCTTGGACCGTTGCGATCATCAGAGGACATGTTGCATTACTGGCTACATTGTCTTATTTCACGCCGATCATCTCTACCGCTTTTTCATCATTGTTTCTTAGCACGGCACTCTCTTTTTCATTTTGGCAAGGAGTGCTAATGGTTACCATAGGATCAATTGTTTGTTGGTTAGCGACTAAAACCAGATGATACCCGTTGAATCAAGATATCAGGGATGAGATACCAAAGGTACTGGCATCAGGTTTGTTCGTTTTTCGAACTCATGTTAACGGAAACCAAGTGCCGTTAGCAGAGCTCTCTAGTCCATCTAACCATGAAACCCAGAGAGCTTTGTTGAGGGAAGTATTGTGTCTGGCATCAAATAAAAGATCAGAACACAAAGGTTGAAACTCTTTATCTTTCACCGGAAAACACGGTTGCATTTGTTGGATAATTGCCTGTTTCAATGTTCTCTGGCTATCGTGTCACGAACGGTTGGCAGCAAAATGTAGAGGTAATTTAACTTCGAGTTCAAGATCTGGATTCTGCCGGAAATCATAGGGCGTTATGCCATACTCTTTGCGGAACATGTAAG
Source organism: Photorhabdus aegyptia (assembly GCF_000612035.1). NCBI lineage: Bacteria > Pseudomonadati > Pseudomonadota > Gammaproteobacteria > Enterobacterales > Morganellaceae > Photorhabdus > Photorhabdus aegyptia. The sequence goes on from NZ_JFGV01000067.1 coordinate 2,865, forward strand.
TGAAATGAGACTGAGATCCGAAGCCGAAATCTAAAGCGATATCAAAAATAGGCAAAGAGCTGTTTCTTAAAAGATGAACAGCGCCGGCCAGGCGTCGCTGGCGGATATATTTACCAAGCGAAATGCCGGTGACTTCCTTAAATATTTTCTGCATGTGCCAAAGCGAGTAACCGGAGTAAGCTGCCAGTTCTTCCAGGTGGATTACCCGGCCAAGGTGATTCTCAATCCATTTGCTGAGAGCACATACAAGTGCTAAGTGATTATCCTGTGGCATTAACAATTTTGTTCTGGTTGAAAATGAAAGGAAGTATACACAACTTTTTCTAAAGATGACAAAGCCTTGACATCACGATTTAGATTGTAACTGAATGTGACAATTGATTTTTTTGTCATAGTGAATAGAATCCACATGGTTAGTATTTGTTTAAACGTGTTCTGATATGTTGTTAGCATACATATTGTTGCCGGTACGGTTTTTTCGCAATGAAAGCACAGGATGAATATTTTTCTTGTTTCATTGTTGTAAAATATCATTTTCCAACTTTATTCTTAACGTATTGCGTTCTGACCGAACTTGAAGGAAATAGAATTGGACATAAAAAAAACCATTGCAATCTTAGTATTACTTGGAATATGTCTGTTCTTGTATCTGTTAGCTTTGGATAGCTATTGTGATCAGGGGGGAAAGTTTGATTCAGGTATTTGTTCTGTGACTCGATATCTGCCTTTCTGATTAGTTGCTGATACTCATCAGCCATTTTCCCGTCATATATCTGTGCTAACATATATCTTCAATATCCACCCTTTAAAGCTAGTGTTTTGTTTGCTTTGAATAAAGCAGATAAGGGGAAGCGGTTGTTTTCCCACTAATAACAAGATAGAAGTTGCATCAAGAGGACAAGATGGCAGGACAATCGCAGCGGTCAACACTTAAACGCGGTTTAAAAAACCGGCATATTCAACTTATTGCTTTGGGGGGGGCTGTCGGGACTGGGTTGTTTCTCGGTATTGCACAAACCATAAAAATGGCAGGTCCCTCCGTAATTTTAGGATACGCTATCGCAGGCTTTATTGCATTTCTGATTATGCGTCAGCTAGGAGAGATGGTGGTCGAGGAGCCTGTAGCGGGGTCGTTTAGTCATTTCGCGTATAAATATTGGGGGGATTTTCCCGGATTTTTATCAGGTTGGAATTACTGGGCGATGTTTACTCTGGTTGGCATGGCTGAATTAACGGCTGTGGGAATGTATATCCACTACTGGTGGCCTGATATTCCAACCTGGGTTTCTGCAACCGTCTTCTTTGTCTTAATCAATACGGTAAATTTAATTAATGTCCGGTTATATGGTGAAACAGAATTTTGGTTTTCCATCATTAAAGTGACCGCCATTATCTGTATGATTGTGTTTGGCGCTTACTTGTTAGTTAGCGGGAATGGCGGGCCTCAGGCCAGTATCGCTAACCTTTGGCAACATGGCGGCTTTATGCCTAATGGCATCACCAGCCTTATCATGGCAATGGCTGTGATCATGTTCTCTTTTGGTGGATTGGAACTGGTGGGTATTACCGCAGCAGAAGCGGAAAATCCACGTATCAGCATTCCTAAGGCCACCAATCAGGTAGTATACAGAATATTGATTTTCTATATTGGTTCTCTGACCGTGTTATTGTCGCTTTATCCGTGGGGCAATGTCGTTGAAGGTGAAAGCCCATTTGTTATGATTTTTCACAACCTGGATAGTTTCTGGGTGGCTAACGTTCTGAATATTGTTGTCCTAACTGCCGCATTATCCGTTTATAACAGCGGAGTGTATTGTAACAGCCGGATGCTGTACGGTTTAGCAAAACAAGGCAATGCTCCTGGGATGCTGACAAAAGTTAATGAGAGTGGTGTTCCTATCAGAGCCATTGTCGTGTCTGCTTTGGCAACGTCCGTTGGTGTATTGATTAATTATGTAATGCCGGGCAAAGCATTTGAATTATTGATGGCGTTGGTGGTAACAACGTTAGTGATTAATTGGGTTATGATCTGTACGGCGCATTTAAAATTCCGGGCAGAAAAAGTTAAACAGGGAATAGAGCCATCATTTAAGGCATTCTGGTATCCATTCGGTAATTATCTGTGTCTGGCTTTCCTTGCCTTTATACTCGTCATTATTTTGATGATGGACAGCATCCGTATTTCAGTCATTCTGATGCCATTCTGGGTGGGTGTGTTATGGATTGGGTTTTTAATGTCTCGTTCCCGCCGTGATAAAATGAGAGCACAGGAGCAGGGATAACATATATTTGGATTATCGCTATGAAGATACCAGGCTGATATTACACAGCCTGGTATTTTTTATCCAGTTACCATTGCCAACGTAACCAAGCGAAGAGGACGTTACCGTTATTATATGTGCCGGGAATATATGTCCCTTGCAGCGATAACCGATCATATTCTATGGAGAATAACGGTAGTGGCAGTGGAATAGGGACATAATAATAATCATGACGAGCTGTAACGCTTAAAGTGAAACCGATTCCCATTCGGAAACCATCTAAATCACCGGGTATCCACATTTTCTGAAATCCATAGCCAACGATGGGTTCCAAACGGTTATGAGAATCCATAAAAGCCATTGCATAAAGGGAATGCCAATCATTGTCTTGGTCGTAACGATATTTACCATAGCCGAAACCCCAGGGCCGCTCATTATATCTATCGATTTTCTCTTTATCGTAGGTATGCCTGTTATGCCAAGTAATTACCGGCAGATAAAGTTCATTGTCGGGTGCATTCCAGGTGAGAGCGACATTATTGTTGAATTTTTCCCATAAACTACCTGAATTGTTGCTATAACCGAGCGGTGTGTGTGATTGAGTCGTTGCTAATGATTTATTAGCAGTATTTGCTGTTGCTGCCAACACTGTCCCAGATGAGACTAAAAGAGTGGCTGATAGGGTACAGGCTGTGGTTAAATCAAACTTCATTATTTATTGCTCCAAATTTCCCGACGACATAAATTGGGAAGATCCTGCGCATCACGTAAAATATGACAAACATCTAAATTCAGGAATTCTACTCTTGCTATTTTCAATAAAAGTTAAACGAAAAATTAATATTAAGATGTGATAGGTATTAACTGGGTATATTTAATACTGATATTTTAGTCGACTAATATTGGGAGTGTGTTGATTTTTTCTTTCACCCAAACAGTAGAGATTGGCCTCTGTGAACATACTAATAGATATAAAAAATCTAATAATAAGATAGGCAAAATAAATTAGAATTTTTTATGTTATCTGGGGTTTTGTTGAGTGGATAAACTGTAAGCTAATTAGGATAACCTTGGATTTTCAAATTTTTGCAGTTATGTTAAACAATAATTGTTGTTAAGAATTTTAAATATGTGCGTTAGCTCCATAGCTGATAAAAAATGGCTTGCCATCATATTAAGAATATGTGATAAATCGTTCGGGTAAACGAGGTACGGTTCTGTTATACAGTTCTGTTAATAGCAGCAACTTGCTCTAGTTTTTATGTTGCGCCGAAACGGCGAATTAGAATTAAGTGATCCAAAGGAAATTCTTAAAATGGCAAAAATCACTGGTACTGTAAAGTGGTTCAACGAATCAAAAGGTTTTGGCTTTATTACTCCTGCTGATGGTAGCAAAGATGTGTTTGTACATTTTAGCGCTATTCAGAGCGAGGGTTTTAAAACTCTGGCGGAAGGCCAAAAAGTTGAGTTTGAAATTCAGGACGGTCAGAAAGGTCCTTCTGCGGCAAACGTCACTACAGCATAACTTCTTTTTGTCGATCATTTTGGATTGACGACGTAAATTTGTTGTCTGATTGATTTTTTACTGGCAACAATGACATACCGATATCACCCTGTTGGTTATCTGATAGGGTGTTTTTGTTTTGGCTCGGGGCGCTCTTTATTGAGCTGAGATGAACCCGTAATACCTGATCTGGATAATGCCAGCGTAGGGAAGTCATGGTGTCTTTTCCTGATACTTGCTTTTCTCTTGCTGGTTGGAAGAGGTGCTTATGATGAGAATCAATTCACTGACAATTGCCGGTACTGATCCTAGTGGCGGAGCCGGCATTCAAGCTGACCTAAAAACTTTCTCTGCACTTGGTGCTTATGGCACAACAGTGATGACAGCGCTTGTTGCGCAAAATACCTGTGGTGTGCAATCCATTTATGATATCGATCCTACTTTTGTTGCGGCACAGCTTGAATCTGTGCTGTCAGATATCAGAATTGATAGCGCTAAGATAGGCATGTTATCTAATGCAGCCAACGTTGCCGTTGTTGCTGATGCAATAAGTCGTTATTCCGTTCCTTATGTTGTATTGGATACGGTAATGATTGCGAAAAGTGGCGATCCGTTGCTGGTGCCGGAAGCGGTATCCGAGGTTGTTGAACGATTATTACCGAAGGTTTCGTTGATTACGCCAAATTTGCCGGAAGCCGCAGCGATATTAAAGTGCTCTGTAGCAAAAACCGAAACGGACATGCAAAAACAGGGGCGTGAATTATTATCGCTAGGATGCGAAGCCGTTTTACTGAAAGGCGGGCACCTTACAGAGCATGAAAGCCCTGATTGGCTGTTTACTGTTGAGGGTGAATGGCGTTTTACTGCGCCCAGAATCAATACGCGCCATACACATGGTACAGGGTGTACGCTCTCCGCTGCGCTAGCTGCTTTGCGTCCACGTTACTCGAATTGGCAGACAACCCTGCCTGTTGCCAAATCATACCTCCAGGCGGCGTTAGAACAGGCGGACTCGTTAGAGGTAGGAAAAGGCATTGGGCCTGTGCACCATTTTCATCAGTGGTGGTGAGAATAACTGACAGGCGTTTTCGGGATTGGGTGAGAAAGTGATAATGAATAAGAAGAGTAAGGTATTTATGCTGTGAGAGCAGTATAACTCAACATTGGTAGCGACTTACTATCTACTCATTATCACCGGCGACAAGCTTGACAGCTTGATTTACGCGATAGTCACTTGCTTATCCAGATAGACATCTTGAACCGCATTAATCAGTTCAATACCCTCTTTCATGGATTTTTTGAACGCTTTACGACCGAGGATTAGCCCCATGCCGCCTGCGCGTTTATTAATGACGGCGGTACGGACGGAGTCACTCAAATCACTATTACCGGATGCACCACCTGAGTTGATCATACCGGCGCGTCCCATGTAGCAGTTAGCTATCTGATAACGGACCAGATCGATAGGATGGTCGCTAGTCAAATGAGTGTAAACACGTTTATCGGTATGACCAAAACCAATTGCAGTATAGCCGCCATTATTTTCGGCCATTTTCTGCTTAACGATATCGGCACCGATAGTGACGGCCAAATGGTTAGCCTGACCTGTTAGGTCCGCACTGGAGTGATAATCTACTCCCTCTTTTTTGAAGGCAGAATTACGCAGGTAGGCCCACAATACCGTTACCATGCCCAATTCATGCGCCCGTTTAAAGGCGGCTGAAATTTCCTCAATTTGACGCCGTGATTCAATAGAGCCAAAGTAAATCGTTGCGCCAACGGCAACGGCACCCATCTCAAATGCTTGTTCAACACTGGCATATAAAGTTTGATCATATTGGGCGGGATAGCTCAGTGCTTCATTGTGGTTCAGTTTAACCAAAAATGGGATCTTATGAGCATAACGACGAGAAACAGAGGATAACACGCCATAAGTAGAGGCAACACAGTTACAGCCGGCTTCGATAGCCAGTTCAACGATATTTTTGGGATCGAAATAGAGAGGATTTGCTGCAAAAGAAGCGGCAGCAGAATGTTCTACTCCTTGGTCCACCGGCAAAATAGATAAATAACCAGTGCCTCCAAGACGACCATGATTTAACAATGTTTGCATGGAGCGCAAAACTGTATTGGGTCGGTTATTGTCGATCATTACTCGGTCAACAAAATCGGAGCCTGGCAGATAGAGATTTTCACTTGGGATGGTATTACAACGATGTTGCAATAAACTGTCCGCATCTTTGCCTAACAACTTAGCGATATCAGTCATGTTTTACTCCAGTTATGAAAAGATATCATTGATTGTCATTTATCCTTTTTAGGATAACAAGTTGTATTGGGAGGGAAGTGGTAGTGGATCGCTTCAGGTGGGGGGGATAAAGAGAATTTTATTACTTGGAAAGTGGCTATTTAGCGCAAGAGTGACATGACCATTCTTTAGGGGATATAGGGGCGAAAGCGTAAGCTCTTTATGTGTTGGGTTATATATTTTTGTAATTCTTATTGCTTGCTAGCAGACAATTTTCTTGGATAAGATAAAGAGATGTATGAGATTTAATACTGATAAAGAATAAATTATTCATTGTATTTATGACATTGATATTGATTAGGTTTTGATAAATTGCAATATCAATATAGTTAAACTGATCGTCTTTGTTGATATTGTTAATATTTCCTTTGCTTTTATTATTCAACAATGAAATGTTTTCATTATAGATTGGATATATATTATTTTTTCTATAAAGTTTCGGGAAAAATAATTTATATTTTATTTATTTTAGGTTTTTATCTATGCAGATTATATATTATAAATTTAACTATTTCTATTTATCAATATCAAAAAAAAGGAAATAAATTTATTATCGTAAATCTCTATCTATTAGTGCCTTTTTATTTATGAAATAATTAATCCTTTAGTTATTGTTCTTTATTGATTTATAATATTACAATATTGTTGGATAGAATTGATAAGATTGTTAGGTGATTTTGGAGTAAAAACTAATGTTAATTTATCATTCTCAATAAATAACTCATTGATTAATATTAAATTGTTTCATTGTTTGCGTGATTTAATTAACCGATAAATAAAGTCATTCTTTATATTTTACTATTTATATCGCTAAACTTAATGTTTTATTACATGAGTCTTTTATAAAGATACAATATGTTTTTCTATTATTTAAATGAGTTTTACAAGGTTAGGTGTTCATATTTTATTTACAGCTATTGATATAAATTTAATTGGTTTTAATTGTTCGTGTTAATAATTTTTTATTTTGTCAATTGAGTTATAACCATGTTTCAATATTGTACATGATAAATAACCATTTTTGGCATCAATGTTTTTAAATCCACATAATTCTGTAAGCAACGGTCAATATGGTTATTTATTCTTTCTTAAAAGTGATAATAATATAAAATAATAATTATACTAAATTCTTAGTTTTAACTTGTATTTATCCATTAATTAACTAATTGAAAAATACATCAATATAATTTGATTTTGTCACAGGTAGAAAATTTCTCATGTTTTTATTACCAATAGTGACATTTAGGTTTCTTTCATTTGCCAAGAGTGATTTCTTATTACATTTCTTCTTTAGTAATTTGTTTGCAAACGATGTTTTATAAAGTTATTGGATCTATTGATATAGGTTAAGAGTTTGATAGATAAAGGTTGAATGTCTATTGCTGTTACTCGCTAAGCTAATTTTTCCTGATGTTATTGTTAGGTGATATTTTTCATGCTGGTTCGGTGTAAAAATGGGTTTCTATAGTTTTTTGGTTTACTGAGTAGCTTCTGTTGCGGCATTAAATTTCATCTTTATGGGAGGGCAACATATACTGCGCTGTTGTTTATCAGCTCTGGAGTGATTTGGCTATTTTTTCCTTGCTCATATTGTGGGTATATAAATCATAATCCATTTTGAGTTGTTAAGTTGGTATAGTCAGCTAAATGTTTGAACTAATAGTTTCAACAATAAGTAAATTGTAATTATCTGTTCTCATAATTTTCACCTGATTAATTCTATCAAGTTGTATAATATTTGGTCTAAATATGATGAATTTCCTGAATCATTGAACAGTGGAAAATTTTAATTACATTTCTTTAGATAGTGTGATATTTCAATAAGTAGAAATATTCTCTTATTAAGATGCAGGTATAAGAAACACATTAATATAAATATTCATTGCTTTAATAGTTAAATTTCTCTATTTAATTAATCATGTAAATGAATTTTGTAACTTGTTGATTTTATTTCTCGAAGGAAAAAAGAAAAGGCCAGCTCAAGGGAGATTGAGCCGGCCAAGGAGGTGGTTCCTAGTCTTACTGTAAAACTTTTTTAATTTTTTATTTTTCGCCAACAATACTACGGTAAATAAAATAGTATTGATGTGATCTGTTTCTAAAAAAAGAAATATATCCTCATAAAGAGGGGATATTGATGATTATTTGTCTGAGTTTCAGTTCGTTTGAGCAGATTGAGAATTAATACCATTTAGATTACGTATTAATAAGGCATAATTAATATCGATTTGTTTAGGAATTGGCAAGTAGACAATATACCCATCTCCAGGAGCAACTTCCATTGGTTGGCCTTTTTTATCCTGCATTGCTTCCAATGTAAACTGGATATTGCCTGATGGCGTCATTAATTCGAGACGGTCTCCGATCATGAATTTATTTTTGACAGCAACTTCAGCTAATCCGTTGATTCGTTCACCCGTAAATTCACCAACAAATTGTTGTGTATCGGATATCGAGTAGCCATATTCATAAGTCTGATAGGCATCATGGGTATGACGGCGCAAAAATCCTTCGGTATAGCCACGATGAGCGAGCCCTTCTAACGTTGTTAGCAGCGTTGGATCAAAAGGTTTCCCTGCAACGGCATCATCAATGGCTCGACGGTAAACTTGTGCTGTGCGAGCGCAGTAGTAGAAGGATTTTGTCCGCCCTTCGATTTTTAAAGAGTGGACGCCCATTTTGGTTAATCGCTCAACATGCTCAACTGCACGTAAATCTTTAGAATTCATGATGTAAGTACCATGTTCATCTTCGAAAGCTGACATATATTCACCAGGGCGTTTTGCTTCTTCGAACGTAAATACTTTATCTGTTGGTGTGCCTGTTCCCAATGTTGGCTCGATATTTTTTGTCGGTATAGGTTCATGCATATGCACAATATTACCGATATCATCTTCTTTGCCTTCTTGAACATGATATTCCCAACGGCAGGCATTAGTGCAGGTTCCTTGGTTGGGATCTCGTTTATTAATGTAGCCGGACAACAGGCAACGACCGGAATAGGCCATACACAATGCGCCATGTACGAAAACTTCCAGTTCCATACCGGGAACCTGCTGGCGAATCTCGTTAATTTCATCGAGAGAAAGTTCTCGGGAAAGAATGACCCGCGTCAGCCCCATTTGTTGCCAGAATTTTACTGTTGCCCAGTTAACTGCGTTAGCTTGAACGGAAAGATGAATTTCCATTGTAGGAAAAGCTTCACGAACCATCATGATCAGTCCGGGATCGGACATAATGAGAGCATCTGGTCCCATATCAATGACAGGTTTTAGATCACGGATAAAAGTTTTCAGTTTGGCATTGTGAGGTGCAATATTGACCACAACATAAAAGCGTTTACCAAGTTCATGAGCTTCTTTAATGCCGAGTGCCAGATTTTCGTGATTAAATTCATTATTGCGGACGCGCAGGCTGTAACGTGGTTGACCGGCATATACAGCGTCTGCGCCATAGGCAAAAGCATAGCGCATATTTTTCAGCGAACCGGCAGGGGAAAGTAATTCTGGAGTAAACATGGTTAAAAAATTCTCGATTTGAGTTGAGATTAGTTTTCACTATAAAAAGTAAGGATAAGATGGGGATTCTAACGCTTAATTTGTTAGGGACACAAATTTATTGGCATGAATTGTTCGATTCTATTGATCAACTAAGAACGTGATCGATGAAGCGCACCTTATCAATTGACAGTAACTTTCAACTGATAAGGTACGGTTTACCATGAAAAAATATCATTCTGACTTTGTTAAATCTCGGACATTGATGCTAGGGCCATGCTTAATCGCAGATTGAATGCCTTTTTTGGCCGCGACTTCATTATCGTAAGATTCGCTGATGCCGATAACTTGATAATTTCTCGCTTTTAGCACGAAATAGGACTTGCCAGATTTGTTTTCTCTGATTTCGAAGTTTTTTTCTGCCGGTGAATTTGCCTGGACAGAACGAATTCCTTTATTCGCTGCTGCCTTGGTGGTGTACATTTCACTGGTAAGGATAACTTCACCGTTCGATGCTTTTAAATTGAAGTAATACTGCTTGTTTTTTGTTCTCTTAAGATCATAATGACCTATAGCCATAAGAAATTCCTCCAATTAAAGGTAAGTATTTTTAATATAGCTGAATTTCTGACCGGTGAAAGGTTGAGAGAAATTTAATTCAGTTAAAGTGTGACAGTTATAACAAACGGCATATATCTGCTTCCCATCGGTACCCAAGTCCATAAATAGAACGAATGAATGTTTTACTGTTGTCCAGTTGTTCCAATTTACGGCGTAAATTTTTAATGTGGCTATCAATAGTACGGTCTGTCACGATTCGGTGATCGTCATACAGATTATTCAGTAACTTATCGCGGGAAAATACTTGACCTGGGCGACTTGCCATCGTTTTTAATAACCGGAATTCAACTGGGGTCAAATCCAATATTTTATCGCGGTAACGCGCTTGGAAGCAGCCCTCGTCAATTTGCAGATCGCTTTGCTTGACAATATCTTGCGGTCGGTAACAGCGACGAAGAATCGTTTTAACTCGCGCGACAATTTCACGTGGACTGTAAGGTTTACAAATATAATCATCTGCCCCAATTTCCAATCCAAGTAAACGGTCAATTTCTTCCGTTTTGGCAGTGACCATAATGATCGGTACGTCAGAAAAGCGGCGAATTTCCCGACAGATAGATATGCCATCGCAGCCTGGAAGCATCAGATCCAGCAAAATAATATCTGGATTGTGTTGCTGTACATGGGAGACAGCTTCATCACCCCGCAATAGCCACTGGGTTTCGTAATCAGCCGCTCGTAGGTAATCAACTAGCAATTGGCCAAGTTTTGGCTCATCTTCAACAATCAAAACAGTATAATGTTCAAATTCTGTACTCATAGCGTTTCGCCGTCGAGGGATTTAGTTAGCGGCAATTCTACGATAATTCTCAGACCACCTAAAGGTGAGGGTTCAGCATGGATTGTGCCGCTATGTGCTTCAACAATGTTATAGCAAATAGCTAACCCAAGCCCTGATCCACCACTGGCACGGTTTCGTGAGGATTCACTACGGTAGAACCGTTCAAAAACCCGTTGGCATTGCTCTGGTGACAAACCGGGCTTACTGTCCTCCCAATTCAGAATGAAGTGGTGATCGTTAGAACAACCTTTAATGATTAATTTTCCATTATCAGCGGTATAGCGAAGACTGTTTTCCAGTAAATTATGAAATAACTGAGTCAATCTGCTTGGGTCGGCAAATACCATCATAGTTTCAGGAAGTTTAATATCTATCTGGATTTGCTTATCAAGGAAACGTCCACGATAAGATGCGATAGCAGCCTGAATTAACTCACTGATATTGATAAGTTCTTTCCGGTATGCCAGTGCCCCGCGATCGGATAAAGATAGTTGGTGTAGATCATCAACCAGTTTGGTCAATGTAGTAATTTCAGTTAATAACGAATTGAGCGTTTCTGGGGTGGGTTTGTGAACACCATCCTGTAACGCTTCCAATTCACCGCGCAATATAGAAAGGGGGGTGCGCAGTTCATGAGAAATATCGGCCATATAATCGCGACGCATCTGCTCGTTTTTTTCCAGGGTACTGGCGAGCTGGTTAAAATTGTGGGCAAGCTGACCAATTTCATCTTTACTTGATGGTGTGACTCGGGCGCTGAAATCGCCGGCGGCCAGTTTATGCGTCCCTTCAACCAAACGTTTAACGGGTTTTAACATACCGCGGGACAATAATAGCGTGGCTATGATTGCCAGCAAGGTAGATAAACCGGCAATGATCCAGCTTGTCAGTTGCTGTTGGCGATCAAAACTGATGTCAGCTTGACGGGTAATTTTATCTGATGTGCTGACAATGACCCAGCCAACGACTTGATGATGATAGAGGATTGGTTTGCGATAGGTCTCTGCCGGGATTCTACCTTCATGACCGACCAGCAGTTTCATGTTACTGTCTACTACCCAAAATTGAGTTCGCCAGCCGCGAGGGGGTGGACCTTGATAACTTTCACTGGTTTGTTCAATGGAACGAATGATTTGAAAAATTACCCGGTCATTCCTCTTTAAGAATTTCCAGCTACCATATTGTTGATATTGTTCAGCTAGTGCTTCGGCTAACATAGCGGTACGTAACTGGATATTTTGTTTGATATAACCAATAAAACCATGCTGGAAGCTGCTTCTTACTCCCCAGTGCATGGTGACGAGTACCAGCATACAAGTGGCGAAGATGGCCATAAACAGTTTACCACTGATGCCTAGTTTCATAATGGCTCCATAACTTGTCTGGCGGTACGCCGTTGTTGCCACTTTTCCCTTAGTCGATCAAAACAGAGATAGACCACCGGTGTGGTATATAGTGTTAAAAGCTGACTCATGACCAAACCACCTACAATAGTTATTCCTAAAGGTTGGCGTAATTCCGCACCGTCGCCACTACTCAAAACCAGTGGCAGAGCGCCAAATAAGGCGGCTAGTGTGGTCATCAGAATTGGGCGGAAACGTAGCAGGCTGGCTTGGAATATGGCATCACGGGGACGGATATTACCGTTACGTTGAGCTTCAATAGCAAAATCCACCATAATAATGGCGTTCTTTTTCACGATACCAATCAATAACATGATGCCTATTAATGCTATCAGGCTGAATGGTGTGTCAAACAGTTCCAATGCCAGTAGGGCGCCAATGCCGGCAGAAGGCAGGGTTGAGAGAATAGTCAATGGATGGATATAACTTTCGTACAATATCCCTAGCACCAGATAGACGGTAATAATGGCGGCCAGAATCAAGAATAATTGGGATTTCTGGGTTTCCTGGAAAATCTGGGCGGTACCAGCAAAAGTGCCGCGAACTGTTGAGGGTACACTAAGTTCAGTCATGGTTCTTTCAATCGCATTGACAGCATCAGAGAGGGTATAGCCTTCCGATACATTGAAAGCAATGGTTGAAGCAGCAGAAAGCCCTTGATGATTGACACTTAGCGGAGCGTTAGCCGGTTGCCAATGGGCAAAATAGGAGAGTGGAATAGCTTTTCCTTGATTGTTAATCACAAACATTTTTTCCAGTGCGCTGACATCCTGTGTATATTCTGGTGCAACTTCCATCACAACCTTGTACTGATTAAGTGGTTGATAAATAGTGGATATTTGTCGCTGACCAAAAGCATTATTCAACAGGCTATTGGCTTCACTAACATTAATGCCCAGACGAGACATGGTATCGCGGTCATAGATTATTGCCATTTCAGCTCCTTTATCCTCTTTATCCGAATTCACGTCTGTTAGTTGGGGCAATTGCCCTAATGCCTTACGGATAACAGGTTCCCATTTGCGAAGATCATTTAGATCATCTGCCAGCAATGTAAATTGATAGCTAGCATTAGCCTGACGACCGCCTGCCCTAATATCTTGTACCGGAATGAGAAACAGATTTGCCCCCGGTTCATTGGCAAGTTTAACTCTCAGGCGTGAAATAATCTGTTCAGCGCTTTCTGAGCGCTCTTTTAATGGTTTCAGAGAGATAAACATAAAGCCATTATTTACCCGCCCACCACCGGTAAAACCGATAACACTGTCTACCGTAGGATCTGCATTGATCGTCTGCATGAAATTTTTCATTTTTTCACGCATAGATTGGAAGGAGATACTTTGGTCTGCCCGAACAAACCCTAGCAACCGACCGGTATCCTGCTCTGGGAAGAAAGTTTTGGGGATATTAATATAGAGCCAAATATTTAGAGCAATGATGCCAGCCAAAATTAGCAATACCCAACGGCTATGATTAAGAACCCACATCAGAGAGCGTCCGTAAATTTGCTGAATTTTCAGCAGAACTTTACCAAATCCCCGTATTTTCTTTTGTGCTTTGGGACGTTGAGATTTTAGTAAATGAGCGCACATCATTGGCGTTAGTGTTAAAGAAACCAATAATGAGATGCCGATTGAGGTGGTTAAAGTAATAGCAAATTCACGGAACAGCCGACCAACCAATCCATCCATAAGCAGAAGCGGGATAAAGACTGCTACCAACGAAATACTCATCGAGAGGACTGTAAAGCCTACCTCCCGAACACCTTGTAGTGCCGCTTGTATGGGTTTTATACCTGCTTCAAGGTGGCGGGAAATATTCTCCAGTACCACAATCGCATCATCCACCACAAATCCTGTGGCAACTGTTAGCGCCATTAAGGAAAGATTGTTCAAACTGAAACCGCACAGATACATGGCGGTAAAGGTGCCAATGAGTGAAACCGGTACCGCGATGGCAGGGATTAATGTTGCGCGACCGGAACGCAAAAACAGGAACACCACCAGAATGACTAGCCCGATAGCAATCACCAATGCACGTTCTACTTCTGCTAATGAAGCACGAATAGTTGGTGTGCGATCTTGAGAAACTTTAAGCTGAATACTGGCAGGAATAGATTCACGTAATGCCGGTAATTGTTCACGGATACGATTTACTGTGGCAATAATATTCGCGCCAGCTTCACGGCGAATGATCAACAAAATAGCCGGTTCACCGCCAGACATTCCGGCAGCTCTGACATTCTGAACGGAATCTTTTACATTTGCTACATCCTGTAATCGTACCGGTGAATTGTTGTTGTAGTGAACGATGATCGGGCGATAGCTTTCGGCGGTTTTTAATTCATCATTAGTTTGGACTTGCCAGTGTTGCTGATCGGAATCCACATATCCTTGTGGACGACGAACATTGGCATTGCTGATAGCTTTGCGTACCGCATCTAGCGAAACTCCCTGATGAAATAGGGCGCCAGGATTCAATTCAACTCTGACTGCGGGTAATGAACTGCCGCCAACAGAGACTTCACTAACGCCTTCAACCTGGGCGATTTTCTGAGCCAGTTGAGTAGAGGCAAAATCATAAAGTTGCCCTTGATTATAGGTATCAGAAGTCAATGTGAGGATCATAATCGGGGCGTCAGTCGGGTTGACTTTGTAGTAACGCGGCCTGCTAGGCATACCAGAAGGTAGCAGACTTTGAGCGGCATTCAGTGCTGCCTGTACATCCCGTGCTGCGCTGTTAATATCACGATTGAGGTCAAATTCAAGTGTGATATCGGTATTGCCAAGGGAGCTGCTGGAGGTCATTTCATTGACTCCGGCAATTCGACCTAGGGCGTGCTCCAGTGGCGTAGCGACAGATGAGGCCATTGTCTCCGGTGAAGCGCCCGGTAATGAGGCGTAAACGGAGATCACCGGAAAATCCACTTGCGGTAAAGGAGAAACCGGCAACAAGGTAAATCCTAATACCCCGCATAGGGTTATGGCTAAACTCAATAGCGTGGTGGCAACAGGACGTTGGATAAATAAGGCAAAAAATTTCACCGCGGCTCCTGATGATCAATAGATGAAGTGCCTGGGGTTGATAGCTGGCGATTGCGGCGATAGTGTGCCAACCGGTCAAACAGTAAATAGATCACCGGCGTAGTAAACAACGTCAGGATCTGGCTCATAATCAGTCCACCTACCATACAGATACCCAGAGGCCGACGTAATTCAGCGCCTACACCGGTGCTGAGCATTAAGGGGAGTGCTCCAAGCAACGCTGCCATTGTGGTCATCAGAATCGGGCGGAAACGTAATAAACACGCTTGATAGATGGCTTCGTAAGGCGATAATCCCTGTTCGCGTTCTGCCGCCAGCGCGAAATCGATCATCATGATGGCATTTTTCTTCACAATACCTATCAACAAGATAATGCCGATGATCGCAATGACATCCAGTTCCTGACCTGCCATCATTAACGCCAGTAGTGCACCCACTCCTGCTGTCGGCAACGTGGAAAGGATTGTCACCGGATGGATGAAGCTTTCATACAATATGCCTAGCACGATATACATAGCGATAATGGCAGCCGCGATTAGCCACAATGTATTGCCCAGTGCGCTTTCAAATGCCAGCGTTGTTCCCTGAAATTGAGTAGAAATGTCTTTGGGCATTTTGATCAATTGTGCTGCATTACGAACAGCGTTAACCGCCTGTTCGAGAGAAGCATCTTCGGCAACGTTGAAAGAAAATGTCGCTGAGGGAAATTGAGCGAGATGATTGATTGCCAGTGGGCCAAATCGTTGCTCAATAGTCGCAATGGCTCTGAGAGGTACGATGTGGCCGTCAGTTCCATTAAGGCGGATGTTATCAAATGCTGCCAGCCCTGGAGTCGATGTTACATCATGTTCCAAGATGATCCGATATTGATTAGCCTGGGTATAAATGGTTGAAATTAGCCGCTGGCCGAACGCGTTGTAGAGTGCGTTATCTATAGCGGCCATTGAGATACCCAATCGGCTGGCAGTGTCTCGGTCTACTTTAACGTAAGCAATTAGCCCCTGATCTTGCCAGTCGCTGCTGATATCAACCAGTTCTGTTCTCTGTTTTAATTCAGACAATAATTTTGGCACCCAGATACTCAGTTCATCGAGAGAGGTTGCCTGCAAAGTGAATTGGTATTGGGTACGGGTAACCTGAGTGTCAATCGTCAAATCTTGTATCGGTTGCAGATAGAGCTTTATGCCGGGTATAGCGGCAACTTTTTCCTGCAAACGCGGAATAATGTCAACGATTCTGTCATCACGCTGATTCAGTGGTTTTAGTGTGATTTGCAGTCTCCCGTTATTCAATGTTGGGTTACTGCCATCAATACCGACAAAGGTGGTGATATTTTCTACTGCCGGGTCTTGCAGTAATAAAGATGAAACTTGCTGCTGTTTATCTACCATTGCAGCAAAGGAAATGGATTGCGGCGCTTCAAGTGTTCCCTGAATCAGCCCATTGTCTTGCGATGGAAAAAATCCTTTTGGAATCACCAGATAAAGCAGGACAGTTAGCGCCAATGTGCTTAGGGCGATGCCGAATGTGATCCACGGATGGTTCAGCGCTCTTTTTAGCCATACGGCATAACCGGTGATCATTTGTTCAAAAAAGCGTTCACTGGCTTGTTCAAAACGATTGTGTTTTATCTGTGATTCCGGTTTCAGTATTCGAGCGCACATCATGGGGGTTAATGTCAGCGAGACAATGGCTGAAATCAGAATTGCCACGGCTAGGGTAATCGCAAACTCACGAAACAGGCGGCCAACGATATCGCCCATAAAAAGCAGCGGGATTAGCACCGCAATCAAAGAGAAAGTCAGGGAGATAATGGTAAAACCGATTTCACCCGCACCTTTCAATGCTGCTGTCATCGGTTTCTCGCCTTGTTCTATATAACGAGAGATATTTTCAATCACCACAATGGCGTCATCCACGACAAAACCGGTGGCAATGGTGAGCGCCATTAGCGTCAGGTTATTGACGGAGAAACCGCAGAAATACATCACTGCGAATGTACCAATCAGTGAAAGAGGAACAGCGATACTGGGAATGAGTGTTGCAATACCGTTGCGTAAAAACAGGTAAATCACCATAACAACCAGTGCAATTGCTAGTAACAGTTCAAACTGAACATCTTTCACAGAAGCACGAATGGTTGTCGTGCGGTCAGTCAAGATTTTCATCTCGACGGATTTAGGCAAGCTGCTGATGAGTTCCGGCAACATCTGACGAATATTATCTGTGGTTTCAATGACATTGGCGCCGGGCTGGCGCTGAACATTAATCACAATGGCTTGTTTGTTATTTGACCATGCGCCGAGTTTGGTGTTTTCTGCGCCTTGTTCAATGGTTGCGACATCTTGCAACCGTACCGGTGATCCGTTTTTATAGGCAACGATCAAGTTGCGGTAATCATTGACTGATTTCATTTGATCGTTAGCTGAAAGCGTGACGGAACGGGTCGGACCATCAAGGCTGCCTTTGGCGGAGTTAACGTTAGCGTTGTTGATTGCAGTGCGGATCGTTTCGCTATCCAATCCCTGTGCCGCGACTGCTTGAGCGTTTAACTTCACTCTGACGGCTGGTCGTTGGCCGCCGGCGAGTGTCACCAATCCTACACCGTTGACCTGGGAAATTTTCTGTGCAATACGGGTTTCCACCATATCTTGAATTTGTGTCATTGGCATTGCATCGGAGGTGACTGCCAGCATTAAAATAGGCGGATCAGCGGGGTTAACCTTGCTGTAAATAGGAGGGTAAGGAAGGTCATTCGGCAGTAAATTACTGGCTGCGTTAATGGCTGCCTGCACTTCCTGCTCGGCGACATCTAACGGCAAAGTCAGTTGGAATTGCAATGTGATAACGGAAGCTCCGCCGGAACTTTGGGATGCCATCTGTTTAAGACCGGACATTTGCCCGAGTTGACGTTCCAGTGGTGCGGTGACTGCCGAAGTCATCACATCGGGGCTTGCGCCGGGGTAGAGTGTGACAACCTGAATAGTGGGATAGTCCACTTCCGGTAATGCAGACACCGGCAGCATGCGATAGCCGATAATACCTGCCAGCAGAATTGCTGCCATAAACAGCGTGGTGGCAACGGGTCGCAAGATGAACAGGCGTGATGGTCCGCCTCCTGGGATTAGGGAGCTTACCTGCATCAGGAATTCTCCGCTTTGTCGTGTTTTTGCGGTTGAGGGTTATTTACTATCGGTGTGACAATATCCACTTTAGCGCCATCTGTCAGGCGATCGATACCATCAGTGACCACTTTATCACCTGCTGCCAAGCCGGTACTGATAACAACGCGTTTTGTATCCTGCAATTTGACCGTGACCAGATGCTTGCTGACTTTATTCTCTTTGCCTAACATCCAGACAAAATTCCCTTCATTACCCATTTGCAAAGCAGCATTTGGGATCACCACTGCGTTTTCCAGTGTATCGACTTTAATTCGGACATTAACGAACTGATTTGGGAATAAGACGCTATCTTGATTGGAAAAACGGGCTTTCAGTTTAATTGTACCGGTAGCGGCATCAATTTGATTATCAATGCTCAACAATTTTCCTTCGGCAAGTTGTTGCTGGTTATTGCGATCCCAGGCGCTAACAACGACGTTATGATTCGCTTTCTGAGCTTGTAAAACAGCATTGATATCGTTTTCAGGGAGTGAAAACAGCACATCTACCGGATCGGTTTGAGTAATCACCACAATAGGAGAGTTGTTGCCACTGGAGATAAAATTTCCTACATCGATCTGCTTCAAGCCCACTTTACCGGAAATAGGCGCCGTAATACGGCTGTAAGTGAGTTGAAGTTTTGCGCTATCAATTGCTGCTTGATCAACTTTTAGACTGGCTTCGTGTTGGCGGACAAGTGCACGTTGATTATCCATTTCTTGTTGGGAAATCAGGTGAGTGTTTGCCAATTTCTGGTAGCGATTGAGATCCTGACGGGCATTCGCCAATATTGCTTCATCTTTAGCAAGTTGGCCTTTGGCTTGTGCTAGCTGAACCTGAAAAGGACGCGGATCAATTTCCGCCAGTAAATCCCCTTGTTTAATTTGTTGCCCTTCCTGAAAGTGCAAAGCGATAAGCTGACCTTCAACCCGGCTGGTGACTGTGGCGGTATTGGCGGCTTGAATGGTGCCAAGCCCGGTCAGAAAGCGAGGGACTGCTTGCTCTTTTGCTGTGGCGACCTGTACCGGGGGTAACGGGGGATGCTTTAAACCAGAGGGTTGCTCCGATGGACTGGGTTGTTGAGGGATTTTAAGTTGGTACCAGAAAAATATAGCGGCAGCGATGGCAATAGAGACCAGCGCTACACGGAAAAGGAGGGTACGGCGTTTATTATTTTGATTCATTTCTTCGACATTCTCTCAAACACAAGGCTAAGGTATTGCTTGATTATGTCCGACTGAAATATCGGTTTAATCACATGTTATTAGTTTAGACAGTGAGGATAGGCTAAAAAATGAAGAAAATGTGGAAAATATGTCAAGGAAGCGCTTTTTAAGTTAAATTAAGGCGTTTTTTGTCAATTTTTTCGAGACGGCTCCAGAAAATTATGCAAATGATGCCGTCTCTGTTACCTTAGTTTTCTTCACACCTTGGTTTCCTTTACGGTTGTTGGATTGTATCTCCTCATGTTTGAGAGAATTTAGGTTGGTTATAAAATGCAAGAAAAATATAATCAATATATTTTTCTGCTCATATCTAAATATGGTTTGAAAGAGGTAAAGCGAATAAATAACATTGATTGTCTACCTTAGTCGGCTATTTTTATTAATTTTTTTGTATGTGTATGCTATTTATAACATATTCCTGTGAATTATTTATTGGCGGTAAATTGTGAAATAGATCACATATTGATTATCTATCTCTGTGCACATTGTTTCTTAATTCTGGAAAAAGGTCATGTGACTTTTTTTTGGTGGAACTTATAGACTAATGTAAGGAATATGATAAAGGGAAATAGGCTGGCTATGAGACATTTCATTATTGATACAGATACGGCTTCCGATGATGCAGTTGCATTACTGATGGCGCTTCGTGAACCCTCAATTTTTATTGAAGGTATTACTATTGTGGCCGGTAATTGTGCTGTTGCTCAGTGCAGGAAAAATGCGTTAGTTAGTATTGAAAAAGCAGGAACATATATTCCCCCGGTATATGAAGGGATGAGTAAACCATTATTTAGAGAGCACTATGCTTCATATCATATTCATGGGAAAGATGGTATGGGTAATATGAATTTACCAGAGTCTTCGTTAATAGTAGAAGATAAACATGCAGTAGATGCAATTATTGATATCGTGAAAAAATTTCCTGGTGAGATAGAGATAATCACTTTGGGACCATTGACAAATATAGCAATGGCTGTCTTAAAAGAGCCGGATTTATATAAATTTATCAAGGTTGTTTATATCATGGGTGGTTCTGGATTGAAGCCAGGTAATATCACGCCATTAGCTGAATTCAATATCTATTCTGATGCTGAAGCAGCACATATAGTATTGAGTTCTGGGTTGCCTCTTATATTTTGTGGATGGGAGTTAGGTATGGAGGAGGCTTTTATTAATGAGTTCGATATGGGTAAATTAAATTCTTTAGGTGATCTTGGTCAGTTTGCAGTGAGCTGTAATAGAACATTGATTGAATTCAATGCAGGAAGAACGAATAGAAAAGGATTTGATCTGCCTGATCCTATAACAATGGCTATTGCTTTATATCCGAATGAAGTGATAGAGGATAAATTAGAGGTGTATGGTTATGTTGAATATCAAAGCGCACGTTCATATGGGCATTTAGTGGTTGATTCAACCGGTCTTCTCAATCATCCCCATAATATGACGGTGGTGACTAAAATCAAGGGTAAGGTATTTAAGAATAAACTATTTACATTATTATCGTAATTTTAGTCATATAGGAGAATAAAAGATGAATTTTAATCCTGATTTATTGAGAAAGGTAGAGTTACATACGCATCTTGATTGTGGGTTGAGTTATCATTTCGTTAAAAAACTTATTCCTGATATTACCCATAAGTCATTTTGTGAAAAATATATTGCCCCTGAAAAATGCCATGATTTAGGTGATTTCTTAAATAAGATTATTCCTTCACTGGATTTACTACAAAAAATGGACGTAATAGCTGATGCTGTAGAAGATCTTTTCATACAATTAAAAAACGATAATGTAGTTTATGTTGAAATTAGATTTTCACCTTTACTTCATCTTCGCTTAGGATTAAATGATCGCGATATTGTAGAAATTGTTTTGGAGGCAATGAAAAATTCTTCAATCAAGTATGGTATAGCAGCAGGTTTAATATTATGTACATTGCGGCATTTTTCAGAAGATCAAAGTTTGAGAACCGCATATCTTGTCAATGAATATTCTAATTACGGTGTTGTTGCTCTTGATCTTGCTGCCGATGAGGCAAGATATCCACTAAATGCGCATTTGAATGCGTTTAAAATGGTGTTGGAAAATGGTGGAAATGTCATTGCGCATGCAGGAGAAGCGAAAGGGGCTGAAAGTGTGCGTGAGACTATTAATAAATTAAATATTTCTCGTATAGGTCATGGTGTCAGAAGTATTGAAGATCGAGATGTTATTGATCTCCTTATAGAGAGAAATATACATTTAGAAATATGTCCGACGTGTAATATTATTTGCGATATTTATGATATCTATGAAAACCATCCAGTTAATTTTTTGAAGGAGGTTGGTGTAAATATTGGGATTAATACGGATACCCGGACAGTTGCAAATATCACTTTATGTAAGGAATATTTGAAGATTAATCGATATTTTGGTTGGCAATATAGTGATTTTATTGAAACAAATTTGAATGCACTACATGCTTCTTTTTGTAGTAATAAACTGAAAAATCAATTGGAAAAGGAAATAATGAGATTGTCGTAGTAAAAAATTGCAATCTATTTATCCTTGTCTATAATTATAAAAAATTCTATTAAATCTGTAATCTGTAACGGAATAAAGAGAATAAATTGAAAGGTTATATTGATAAATATCATCTTGATAGCATTTTTCCAGCAGAGTTTATGCCAAAGTTAGATGTGGTTGAAGTTAAGAAAAATACCTATCTTACACATCAATCATCAAGTTTTACTCATCTCTATATTTTGGTTGAGGGGAAAATTAAGGTTGAATTTTATAATATTAATGGCAAATTCTCTGTTTTTGCCTTTGCTACTCCTCTTTTTCTTATCGGGGATTTAGAACTTTTTCATTCTCAAGGCGATAATATAATTAATACTGTCTTTGCTCAGGAGCGATCAGTATTGCTGTCAATCCCGTTAGAGACGGTAAGAATATTTGGATTAACAGATCCTGGATTTCTTCAATTTGTTTGTAAACAACTCAGTAATAAGCTTTTTGAGTCTTCTTTGTTTCGAACCGGAATATTTTTAACTGTTGAGGATAAGTTAAAGCGATTTCTTTATTATCATTCGAAAAGAAATGGAACGGTGTTGGTATTAGAGAAGAGGGAAGATTTAGCCTCTGTTTTAGGTGTTTCCGTCAGGCAATTAAATAGAGCTATTAAGAGTTTGAATGAAAAAGGAATAATTGTATCAAAGAATAAGAAAGTTGAAATTATTGATTATGATTTTTTAAAAAAGGATATTGAGTTCCAATTTGACGCCAAGTGATGAAAATAAAAAATACTATTTTTATCTCAAGATTGCTGCATTGTTTATTCTACTAACAATGCAGCAATCAACATAATGGTTAAATTACGATATGAAATTAAAATAACCAGATTCTGAAAAATCTTTACCAGATTCTTTGAAACGTTCCTTTGGCAGTGGGTAGCCTAAAGAGAGATATTTTTCAGCAAAATAGAGAGCGCTTTGGTTGGTTAACCCGATAGCATTAAGTCTGTCAACAACGCTCTTTGGTAGATTGCATTTAATATCTTTAACGTAATCAATGATAGTATTTTTTACCCCGCTGCCATCTGGCATTCTTATTTTTGGTCTGTCAATGATATATTCGGGTATTTTTCCTCTGAATGCTTCACGTAAAATATGTTTTTCTACTCCGTTATTGAGTTTGTAAGAAAAATCCAGACTTAAAACATAAGGAACCAATGCTGAATCCATAAAGGGAACTCGTGCTTCAACCGTATTTCTCATGCTTGCCCGATCGACTCTTTGTAAATCAGTTCTATGAAGATTATTTAATCTATATAGGGAGAGATAATGGGGATCGGGATATGTCTTAAATAGATCGTAGCCAGCAAAAATTTCATCACTGCCTTCTCCACATAGAGCGATTTTAAAGCCGAGGCGGTTAGCGATATAATAACCAAAGTGAGCAATATTCGAATCAATTGCATCAATTTGTTCGAAAAACTCACCATAATAGATAGCATCTTGGATGTTATTAATTAATTCTTCCTGAGTAAAGGTATAGATAATGTGTTTTATCTTATTCTCAGAACAATATCTTTGGGCAATTTCAATATCTTTTGAGCCGGGTAATCCAAATGAAATTGCTGTAACATTGTGGTGATATTTGTGTGCAAGATAAAGTACAATGGTACTGTCTATACCGCCGCTAAACATGATTGATATAGGTAGATCTGTATCAACCCTCTTTTTGACGGCATTATCTAAAAGTGAATAGACTTTTTCTTTTGCCTGTTCGAAGTTATCGTTGCTTGCGGAAATATTTGTGTCGTAGCTAATATATTTTTCACTGGTAAAGCCGTCGAAAATTGAACCGGGTTCAACGGGTTTAATTTCTGAATTAAACTCGATCAATGATTTTATTTCTGATGCTACATACCAGCTACCCTCTTTTTGGGTGTAATAGAGTGGTTTTATGCCGACGTGATCTCTTCCTAAGAAGAATTTATTATTCTTATTATCAAATAGAATAAAACTAAACATTCCATCTAACTTTTTAATAAATGACTTGCCATAGCGAATGTAGGCGATTAGGGCAACTTCTGCGTCGCCACCATTTTTAAATTGATAGCCTTGTTTAATTAATTCATTTCGAAGAGACTTATAATTATAAATTTGACCATTCAGCACAAGATGAAGATCATGTTCCTGATTTGATATGGGTTGATAGGCTGAATCACGTTCGACAATCGCCAGTCTGTTGGTTGCGATTGCAAAGTTATTTCTGACAACCTTTTCATTAAACCGAGATGAATCACCTCGATGTGCTATTTTTGACATTATAGTATGTAGCTTATTTTCAATATCATCAATAAGCCTGTTTTCTGTATTAAAAATACCACCAATTCCACACATAGTGAATTCCTTTGGTTAAGAGTTATCAATGATATTTAAACGTCTTCTGGTATAGGGCCAGAATATTTTAATTCATTCACGTTGGCGCCCAATGTGGATATTTCGGCGAAATATTCTGGATAAGTTTGACCAACATGATATGGTTCACTAATAATAAGTGGCTCATCACAATGTAAACCTATTGTTGTGAGCGCCATGATTAATCCATGATCGTAATGACCATCAACAATAACACCGCCTTTATATCCATATGGATTACCATAAATAATTAATTGATCTAGCTTTTCTTCTGATCTAATTCCTATTTTGTCCAATTCCCGTCGAAAATCAGAAATTCTGTCTGATTCTTTATAGCGGATATGTTCAATGTTATAGAAAACGCTTTTACCATCGGCAAACGCAGCTAATGCAGCAAGTGCAGGTACCGCATCTGGCGCCAGTGAACCATCGAAATCCTGTGCTTTCAGGGGGCCGCCAGAGCGAATATTGAGACAATCTTCTCTGATAAAGCTGATTTTCGTTCCACTGTTAATTAAATAATCCACTACCGCGCCGTTACCTAATTCTTCCTCAAAGAAACCGTTTAGGGTGACGTCAGAATTCAGTGAGGCGCAAAGTGCAAGGATCGCTGCCGTGCTGGCGGGATCAGCGCCGACGCTAAATTCTGATGGGATAAATCGACTTTTTCCTGTGGTAAAGAAATTGCGGAATTTATCGTCATATTCAATATTGATGCCGGCTTTGCGCAAATTATTAATTGTCGTGTGAACCATCGATGGCGCGGTAATTGTGTCGGTGACTTTTATTTGTAGATCTCGTTCACTGATAGCGCCTAAGTAAAGTAGTCCACTCAGGAATTGAGAGCTTTTTCTGCATGAAATCTCAGTGTAATTACCGATGTTTCTATTTGATTTCATGCTTATTGGTAAAAGTGAATCTGGCCCAACGGCGGTACACTGAATATTGAGTAATTTGAGTGCATTGACCATTTCTGATTGTGAACGTGTACCCAGGGAGTGACGGTATTCTGTAATAAATTCAGTATCAGGTAAATAACCGGATACACCCATTAATAATCGTAATACAACGCCAGAATTACCTGGGTTAAAGATGATTTTTTTATCAATCTTTCTGATATCTATACCTTCTACGATTGTCCCTGTAATATCACTATTAAATGATGCTCCTAAACGGGAACAGTTTAATTTCATTGCTGTTGTATTGTTCCCTGATGCCATGTTATTTATTTTACTTGTACCTTCCGTTAATGATGCAGTCAGAATGGCGCGAGTTGAAGAACTTTTTGAGGCAGGTAAAGTTATTGAACCATTTAGTGATTTAGTTTTATTTATTTCGATAAATGGCGGATGATTATTACCATAATACTTCATATTTTTATCTCGCTTATTATACTGTTAGCTAACTTATTCTAGCCCCGAGAGAATTTAAGGATTGGATAAATCCAGGAAAACCATCATCTAATTTATGTATATGATTAACGGTTGTTCGTTCTCTTGCCCCTAGTGATGCAATAATATTGGATGCGCAAATCCGATGATCATAGTAGCTGAATATTTCAACGCCTCCGTTTAATGGCCCGTTACCGTTAATCCTTATTTTGTTGAAAGCCCCAGTATCATTAAAAATTAAATAACTTTTGCCTCCCATCATGCGTATGTTTTCGTTGATAATAAATGCCCGTTGGCATTTATGATTATTTATAGCATTAAGACCGGAAAATGTGATATCTCCATTACCATTAATCGCCGCCGCGATGATATTAGTCGCAACGGAAGGTAGTTCATTTAAATAGATTTCATCTGTAATGGCGTTATATTCCCCCTCCAGTCTGATATTAAGTTCATTCTTAATTGGATTATAGTTTAAATTCATACCAAGTTTTCTATATATGCCAAATAGTACTCTTTCGTTAATGGTATTCCCTAGATAATAACTTTTCCTGATTATCACTTAAATTCAGCTCCCATAGGCGTATACTTAAAATAAGTCTGTGTGGAGGTAAATGAAAATGGCTAAAAATCAGATTCAAT
>NZ_JFGV01000066.1:0-29650 GCF_000612035.1 Photorhabdus aegyptia
GGCGAAGGGCCGCTGGCATTATTAAAACTGCGCGGATTTAAATTGCCGAAAAATATCTTTGCGGTAAAACCGGGTAGTCACAGGACAATATCAGCGGTAAATGACGATGATTTGATAGAGGAATAATGCATACGATTGGTGATAAATCAGGGAATAGCGTAACCGTTAACTGTTTTTGTTAACAGAATAGCTGTCAGGATAAATATCAATACAGATATTCCGATGAAGATGTTTGGCTATCTTATTATTCGTATGGCATGAATGAGAATTATTCTTCTTTATAGTGATGGGATAATTGAGATTAAAAAAGGAGTGATGAGATTGAAACAGCGATAATCTATTGGATAACATGAAAATAGTAATTATTATCATAGTGACCTGATTATAACAACATATTCAGGTCGCCTTCTAAAGTGATCCCAATAATTTTCCTGCCGAGAGTGACGGGGAGTAATCTAAGATCGAAAGATAATATATAGCAGCTATTGAAAGTAATAAACATTTGCCCAATACTATGAAATATGGAAACGGCAATGATGGAGGTGGCGATATGTTAGAAGTTCGTGTAGCAAGACTTGAATCTGATGTTGAGCATATTAAAACTACTATGAGCGATATGAAGGCTGATCTGAAAGCAGTCACCAGTGATGTTAGTACAATAAAGACCGACATTGCTGTTATCATGCAAAAATTAGACATAATCGGTAACACTTTGTCTAAGAAACTCAGTGAAGAGCAGCCTGGCACCAGATTAGTGAAGACAGAGAATAGATTTGATACCAAATTTACAGAAGTAGAGAGCAAATCTGATTCCAGATTTAAAGAGATGGATAACAAACTCGATAGTGCCATATCTCGAATTGAATCATCTATTGAAGAAAGTTCCCTGTCTTTTGATGGAAAATTAAAGGGTATGCAATTAAGCATTATTCTTTGGATACTTGGCTTGTCGTTTCTGGCTTTCGCGCTCTACCGCGCTTATCTTCTACTCTAAAATCATACATCAACCCGTCGAACAGCCCTCGCGGGTTTTTCATTTCTACGCTGCGTAACTGCGGTTTTTTTATTGTGAGGTCACTCATTGGTTAAGTTAACAAAGCAAGAAATAAAGCAGATCAGTGCCCAGTATATCAGTTGTGATGCTTCAAATAATTTTCCATCCGAAGTTTCCTATTTAATGAAAAAGCATCAAGTCTCCAGGAGCGCGATACGCATTGATGCACGTCATCCTTGCGGGGAAGATTGCATCTTTATAAAAAAAGACGGAGTGGAGTTTTGGGGCGGTTACATTGATGATCAGTTTTATGAAGAAATGAACTCATAACTTGTTCTATATGGGGTTTTTTATGGAGTTTTTGTATGCCAGTATCAATAGAATCAAGAACCGGCGATTTATCCAAGGTGTTGTTAGTGACAGCAAATCACTTTTATTACAGCTTCGAATTGCGGTACCCGGAATAATGCATGCTATTGGGGATAAATGAAGAAATAGCATAATCGTTAACTGTTTTCGTTAATAAAATACTCAGTAAGGAAGGAATACTGCTATGGAGTAAATGAGGTTTAAAAAGGAGTGATGAGATGAGGTTGAATCGGATATAATTTATTGAATAAAGTGAAAATAGGAATTTTTCTAGACTCGGCTGACTTTGAAATTGCTACCGATGCAGATAAAGCTGTTTTACTCGAATGGAAAAAATACAGAGTATTGCTTACTCGTGTAGATGTGAATCAAGCGCCTGATGTGGAATGGCCGGAAGTGCCGAAAACTGCGAGCAAGATCACTACATTTACACAGTCTCAGTAAAATACTTATTCATTGAATTTGTTACACTATTCCCTATTTAATGAAAAATCAAGGGAGTTAATATATGAGATTTGGGAAGGGTTTGGTATTTATTTTATCAAGTTTATTGTACTCTTTTTCCGCAAATGCTGATATTTCGGAATATACAGAGAGAATTGAATGCAATAATAGTCATAATTCCTTTACTATCAGGAAGCTCAAACATTCTAGCGATATATATGGTTTAGTGTGTTATCAGTTGAAAGATATAACTTCCTGGGCTACTGATGATGGAATGAAAATTACAACATATGTTATCCCGGATACTAAAAAATTAGTCGCTATATTTACACTGGAAGAGGATAAGCCAAAAAATAGTGAGCCTAAAAGTAGCATTAGAGTAATTTATGTTGACGAAGGTGGAGCTATCGTTAAAAAAGATATTATCACACAGCGTTATACAAAAGACCCTAGAATGACTTTATCTAATATGAAAATTATAGATTATGAACACTACAGCAAAACTGTCTATTTTGAAGTTCCTGCCTGGGATGAAAATAATGCTATATATGCTTTTTCTATCCCGCCTGATAATAATTACGATAATGTGCGTGAGAAATATATTACAGATGGAAGTTTGACGTTTATAAATGTAACTAATTTTTCACACAATAATAACCACGGCAATGACATAGTTGTTAAAAGAGGAGTTATCAAAGAGGATGGAGAGCTTTCTTACGGTGAATATTGGGTTTCGTCAAAAGGCAAAACTATTTGTGAATTGGATACAGATTTAGAAGGCTGGAAAATTTATATGCTATGTAAAAATTAGTGTCTGGTGGGGTAAACATGGTTGATAGCTCCATAATAGGGCTTTCTGGTTACCTTGACAATTTATTTTGGGAGCTAGTACTTTTCCTCTGTAATAGCTCCTTTATCTTTCAGTTTTGCGGGCTTATCTAACTGAATTGTTAGCTTTGAAGCATGAATAAATTGAGTAGGAGAATAATTAGCCCGATTTGTTTTATTTATCTCATTTTCTAATTTTGGAGGTTAATATATGAATCCCTCATAAATAGAGGATATGGGAAGAGATGGGAATAATAAGAAGAAAATAGTTTAAAGATGTTAGATATGTATCTATGAATATATTTTCCATCCAAAAACATTGAATGAATAATTATTGCCAATTATACAAAAATAGTTAATGTCATAAGCAATAAGAATACTGCATTATTATTTTTCTGAACTAGACTTTGATTAGTCCGAATTACAGGAGATTATTTTTACAATAATTCAAGATGTTGATTATAAAATAACATTATTTAATTCCAGGGGGGTATATGAGTTACAAAAATGATTTTAAGGCTTTTTCTATTAGTAATAATGCAAATGTCGTGAGTCAGAGATTATATGAAGAAAGTAAGGATTTACTGACTGGATTTCCACCAAATGATGTCCCATCTCACTTATTAAATAAGGTATTACGTCAATCATCATCCATATCATCTGTTTTGGCTGATTTCATCTCGACACAATCTGGCGAGGATGTTCTTGATGATGGGGATATAGCTAAACTCACCGCACAATTAAATAGAGCTTTAGAACGAAAAACCATAACGAAAATTCCCGATGCTTCATTAACACAAAAGGGTGTTGTCCAGCTCACAAATGTGATTGGCAATAGCGATACATTGGCGGTTACACAAAAGCTTGCTCAGGAAATAGTAAATTCATTGCGTGAAGATATTAATAGTAGTAAAGCTAATGATATACCCGTAGGTACTCCTATTCCTTGGCCGACTGCTATACCGCCGACTGGGTGGTTTCAATGTAATGGAGCGGTCTTTGATAAATCGAAATTTCCGAAGTTAGCCGAAGCCTACCCTGACGGTAAATTACCTGATTTAAGAGGCGAGTTTATTCGTGGCTGGGATGATAGACGTGGTGTTGATGTGGGGCGTGGGGTGTTGTCGTGGCAGGGTGACGCCATTAGAAATATCACAGCATCAGTAACAGGACGTACAGTAAATGTGTCAGGAAGAATATTTTCAGGCAAGGTATCTGGAGCATTTTCAACATCAGGTGAATACGGTGAATACAGTGCAGGGGATAGCCGGTCAATGAGTGCAGTAGGTGCACGTGATCGACTTGCAGAGTTATCGTTTGATGCATCTCGTACTGTGCCGACTGCGAATGAAAATCGACCCCGCAACGTTGCATTTAATTACATAGTGAGAGCAGCATAATGAGTCATAATATTTTCTTATCAAAGCGGCCCATAAATTGCTGAAATGAGCCGCAAATAAAAATCACCATTATCTCTTAGCCAGAAAGGGGGCTGTATATAGGATAGTTGATATCCAGATGATTGCAGTGATAAACATGACAATCATCCTGGTGAAACGCCAATAAAATGGTTTTGGAGGTGTAGCGGTGGGAATAGGTAATTTGGTATTTTGAGGCTGACGATTATCTTGTTCGTTATCTTGAAATGGCAGGATAAAACGATAACCTTGTCGGTACACTGTGTGTATGGCTTCATCTAGATCACAATAGCGTAATGTTCGGCGTAACTTACAGATTAATTGCAGTAAATTGGTTTCTGCCACGCCATTTTTGCGTTCAGGCCAAACCAGAGGGATCAGTTGTTCTCGGTTTAACGTATTCCCTTGGGAGGCATGTTCCCACAGTGCAAGTAACAGGCGTTTCTCTTTTTCCGTAATGGTAAATATATTTTTACCATGGATTATTTTGTTTGAGTCACAGTCTAAATAAACATCTCTAGTTATTTTCAACATAACGCATTCTCTGCCTCTGTTTAGTGTTTGTCTATTCGCTATAGCCAGGAGGGCTCAATTAGGCTTATGCCTGTTAGAACTTATATAGTTTTCCCATGAGTAATGCAAGAAAATAAATAATTTAAAATCTTTTATTTTATTTTGTCACATGAGTTATTTTTCTGTTTTTTATTAATAAATAAAAATAATGATAATTAATTATTAGTTTTATTTATGTTGTGATAATAATGGCTATATTATCGATGAAGTGCTGGAGGATTTAGAAATATAGATAAAATATTTTTAGGTGTTATTTGTGGTTTATAAGTTCCTTTTATAAAAATTAATGAATAGGTATCCACGAACAATAATGTTGTTAATTGAGGGTTATTTTCCTATCCAATTGAATTAACAAATAAAAAATCGATAAAAATAATTATTTTTTATTTTTAACTTCTATTTAGCCAGTGTTTGAGTGATTACTGTTCACTGTGTTTAGTCAGGTCGCCTCATTGCCTTGAGTGAGGGTTTGGATATTAAAGCAGGCGAATACACAAGTCAGGCATTAGGCATGATACCTAAGGGCGGTAGCGTACCTAAAATGAATGATTGTGTGTTCTAACCCGGTTATGAATTTAACTCTTAAGGAAATAACAATGTCTACAACTGCCGATCAAATTGCTGTTCAATACCCCATTCCAACTTACCGTTTTGTCGTGACTGTTGGTGATGAGCAAATGTCTTTTCAAAATGTATCGGGATTAGATATTAGCTATGACACCATTGAATATCGTGATGGCATTGGTAATTGGTTACAAATGCCCGGTCAGCGCCAAAGACCAACCATTACCTTGAAACGCGGTATTTTTAAAGGGCAATCTAAATTGTACGATTGGATTAATTCTATTTCGCTTAATCAGATAGAGAAGAAAGATATTTCTATTAGCCTCACTGATGAAACAGGTTCAAATTTGCTGATTACTTGGAATATTGCTAATGCTTTCCCAGAAAAATTAACCGCGCCCAGCTTTGATGCGACCAGTAATGAAGTTGCGGTGCAGGAAATAAGTTTGAAAGCCGATCGGGTGACTGTTGAATTCCATTAATACACTGTTTGGCGTCAGGAATAGCCTGGCATGTCAATCCAGTGCTTTTTAGAGGCGAATATTATGACAATTGATACATCTTATCCGGGTGTCTATATTAAGGAAGATTCTTCATTGGCACTCTCTGTCCGTTCCAGTGCAACGGCGGTACCCGTTTTTGCAGTTGCAAATGATAATAAATTTTTATCCGCAGATTATATCCGTATCAGTAGTTGGCTGGACTATTTGACACGAAAAGGTGGGCAATTTGATCCTGATGATAAGCTTGATGTTTCACTACGTGCCTATTTTATTAATGGCGGTGGATATTGTTATCTTATTAAAACCGAAGAGTTAGTAAACCAAGTTCCGAAGCTGGATGATGTTACATTGCTGGTTGCTGCCGGAGAGAATATTACTACTGCTGTAGATACACTTTGCCAACCGGGCAAAGGATTAAAAGGATTATTTGCCATTTTTGATTTTGATGTCCCAGACACTCAAATAACTTTGGACCAAAAACCCGATGAAGTACTTAAGACTTATACCGCCACCGCCTATGGTGCAGTTTATTATCCTTGGTTGACCGCTGAGTGGGGAGAAAAAGATAAAGAAGGGAAAAGAGCTAGCGTTAATATTCCACCCAGCGCAGTAATGGCCGGTATCTATGCCAGTGTCGATAATAGTCGGGGTGTTTGGAAAGCACCGGCTAACGTCCCTATTCAAGGAGGATTACAACCTAAATATCCGGTGACTGATGACCTGCAAGGACAATATAACAAAGATAACGCTAAAGCGTTGAATATGATTCGTACCTTTCCTAAAAGCGGTACATTGGTGTGGGGGGCTCGTACGCTTGAGGGCAGTGATAACTGGTGTTATATCCCGGTTCGCCGTCTGTTTAATAGCGCAGAACGAGATATTAAAAATGCCATGAGTTTTGCGGTCTTTGAACCTAATAGCCAACCAACTTGGGAAGTTGTGCGCCGAGCGATTGATAATTATCTCTATTCCCTTTGGCAACAAGGCGGATTGGTGGGCAATAAAGCTGAACAAGCTTATTTTGTCCAAATCGGTAAAGGCATCACCATGACTGATGACGATATTAAGCAGGGAAAAATGATCGTTAAAATCGGTATGGCCGCTGTTCGTCCAGCCGAATTTATTATCTTGCAGTTTACACAGAATATGAACCAATAGAAGGGAAGGAATATGGCCACACAAACTTCTACTCCTGGCGTCTATATTGAAGAAGATGCCTCACCGGCGCTTTCTGTTAGTCAAGGAAGCACAGCAATCCCGGTTTTTATTGGGTGTTTCTTACCGAAAAAAACGAGTACGGTGCCAAAAATAATACGTGTTAGTAGCTGGCTGGATTTCATTAACCAGTTTCATGTGGGTTGTGTTACGTCAATAGCCATCAAATCAACTCCTCCGTCTACCGCCGCTAAAAAAACTAAAAAAGTTGAAGGTGATATATCGGTTAAAAACAATGACAATGGAGAGGCTAGTAGCGATACAACAAATGAAAACGAAAATGAAAAAAACGAAAGTGAAAACGAAAACGGAAAAAAAACCGATTACACTTACGAGGTGACAGTTAATTACACAATAAGCAGTGATGCCTTAAAACTTTATTTTCAAAATGGCGGTGGGCCTTGTTATATTCTGCCGATTGCTAAGTCGGAAGATACTAAAACTCTGGCCTTAATCCCTGAGTTAATTAAGCAGGCTTTAGAAATTACTTTAATCGTCTGCCCTGAACAAGATTCTGATTACCAGAGCAGAATATATAACAGTCTGACATCTTCATTATTGGATGAGGGCTATTTCCTTATCGCTGACAATCAAGATAAAACATCTGCCATCAATGCTAATGTTCCGTCGCAAACTGCAACGTATTATCCTGCGGTAAAAGTTTCGCAGCTTATGCAAACGGAAGAGAGCTTTGTCGTTGTTTCTGGTTATGAGGATGCAAATACAAAATCAGATAAAATAAAAAATCTGGCGCAACTCAAAGAGAAAAACCCGGATGTCTATCAACAAGCTATTGATGCAATACAGAACATAAGCAAAATGATTCCTGCCAGTGCAGTCATGGCCGGTATCTATTGTGCCACTGATGCCAACCGTGGCGTTTGGAAAGCACCGGCTAACATTGTGCTGAATGGGATTAGTGATGTGAATGAACGGCTCACTGACGATGATCAAAAAGAGATGAATCCGAAAGGCATTAATGCCATCCGTTATTTCAGCAACAAAGGTTTTGTTGTCTGGGGCGCACGTACCCTGAAAAAAGATGATGACAACTGGTGTTACATTCCGGTACGGCGTCTATTTAATGCAGCGGAACGGGATATCAAACAGGCAATGCGAATTGCCGTCTTTGAACCCAATAGTCAACCGACTTGGGAGCGAGTACGGTCAGCCATTGACAATTATCTCCATCAACTTTGGCAACAAGGGGCGCTGGTCGGTAGTAACCCCCAAGAAGCCTATTTTGTCCAAATTGGTCAAGGTGTCACTATGTCTGACGACGACATTACACATGGAAGAATGATCGTCAAGGTTGGCATGGCGGCAGTCCGTCCGGCTGAATTTATTATCCTGAAATTTTCGCAAAAAGTAGCACAGTAACCGTACTGGGGCGCGGTTTGCCGCGCCTGTCCTGTAGAGGAAACGATAATGGAAATAAAACAGCCGGGCGTGACAATCGCGGAGAAGCTGATATCCCAGACGCCAGATGATGCATTTATGGGTATACCGGTTTTTATTGGTTATATTCCAAAAATTTCGGCCAGTAAAACCCGTTCGGGTAGTAAAACCATAGTTAAATTAAACAGCCTGACCGACTTTACCCTAAAATTTCATGAGTCAGGATTAATGTACTATTCATTAATGTACTACTCTGTGCGCCACTTTTTTGAAAATGGCGGTCAACAAGCCTATGTATTGCCGCTGGCCCCTGATGAACCATTGAATGACTTTCAATCATTGGTCACTGCACTGCAACAGGATTGGCTTAAACAGGCTATTGCCGCAGAGAGTGCTATCACACTGATTGTTGTCCCTGATATTGTCCGCTTTAATCAGATGGGGGAGCCCGGCGCCGAGATAGATCTTTGGCTACAGTTTTGGCAGTCAGTACTCGACCTTTGCAAGAGTCGGCGAGGCATCATGGGATTGCTGGATGCCCCGGATGATCCGGTACTGGCCGCTACATGTTTAGAGCAGTTTTCCTCAGGCGATCGGCAATGGGGCGCGGTATATTGGCCGGGACTGAAAACCACATATCAAGAAAATGGTCAACATATCATCCTTTCGCCTACCGCGGCGGTGGCCGCGGTTATCCAAAGTAATGATAATCAGCAAGGTATCTGGACCGCTCCAGCTAATGTAGCTTTAGCTAAGGTGGTCAGCCCAATACGCTCTTTTATTGAAGCTGATGCGCTTTTTAATCAGAATGGCACTTCGTTGAATCTGGTTCGCAGCTTCCCCGGTAAAGGAATTAAAGTCTGGGGATGTCGAACTCTGGACAACCTCTCCGGCTCTCCCTGGCGCTATATCCAAACTCGCCGCTTGGTCTCCTATATCGAAGCGCATATCGCCCGATTAGGCCGAGCTTTTGTTTTCGAACCCAACAACGCCATCACTTGGATGAAACTTAAGGGCCAAACCTACAACTGGTTGCATCAATTATGGTTAAAAGGTGGGCTGCTAGGTACCCACGAAGAACAGGCATTTGACATATTACTCGGCGTTGACGAATCAATGAGTGAAGAGGATCTGCGAGCCGGGAAAATGATCATGAAAATTAAATTGGCTCTACTCATTCCGGCGGAATTTATTGAACTGAGTTTGACGTTTGATACACGTACCGGGATAACGAGATTAAATTAAACAGGGGCAAAATATGCACAATCTATACACCCCGTCAGTGTCACATCGTTTTATCGCCAGTTTTCTGTTTAACAACATTCCCAGTCCGCTTGATATTGCCTTTCAGCGCATATCGGGACTTAGCCGTGAACTGCAAACCACGCAACATAGTCAGGGTGGGGAAAATGCCAGAAACGTTTGGCTGGCCGAGAAGATCCAGCACGGTAGTTTGGTATTGGAGCGTGGTGTTATGACGGTTACACCGCTTACTCTGATATTTGATCGTGTCTTGCGTGGAGAAAAAGCGGTTTATGCTGATGTGGTCATTATGTTGCTGAATGAAAATTTTTTACCGGTGGCAAGCTGGACAGTGAGTAACGCGTTACCGGTTCGTTGGTCTACCGGTGACTTTGATGCCAATAGCAATGCCGTTTTGGTCAATTCCCTGGAGTTACGTTATCAGGATATGCGCTGGTTAGGAGTGAAAGCATGACTGTAGAAATTAAAGAATTGATTATTCAGGCTAAAGTCACCGATTCTACGAGTGATTTATCATCTCCGCGAACATTAGCCCAAGAAGCCTTGGATGACGCTCTCCTGATTGAAAGGATTAAACGGGAGGTGTTAGAGGCATTACGTGAAACAGGGGGCCAGTATGAGCTTAATTGAACGCAGCCTATCTAAACTCACTCTGACCGCTTTTAAAGATCGGGAAGGTAAAATCTTGGTGGGCAGTTTACCGGTGATGTATAACCCTGATGCGATCCAGTTCAATTATCAAGCCAATTATAAAAACGATGAAAGCATTACCCATATTCACCAAAGTAACCACCATGTGTCGTCTCAGCCTGCGGGCCTGTCATTAGATCTACTGTTTGATGCATCGATGCCCGGCAACAGTACGCCGATAGAAACCCAACTGTCGACGCTGAAAACCCTTTGCGCCGTTGATGCCGGTACCAAAGTCCCGCATTTTCTTAAAATCAAATGGGGCAAAATGCGTTGGGAAAATAAAGGTTATTTTGCCTGCCGGGCCAGTGGTCTCAATATTCATTACACCTTGTTTGACCGGGACGCCATGCCATTACGGGCAATGGCTACCTTATCGCTGGTGGCGGATGAGAGCTTTGTTATTCAGTCCACTGAGCAGCAGTTAAAATCGCCACCGGCTACTGCGGTTAGCGTAACCGATATGCTCTCTCTACCATTGATTGCACTGGGCGCGGGTGCGGCTCTGGCGGGGGGTATCGATTATCTTTCGCTGGCTTGGCAAAACGATCTGGATAATCTTGATGATTTCACGCCGGGACAAACGCTGCAAGCACGGAGGGAAGCATGAAGATACCCACGCTCGCGATTAAGATAGGCGGCAAAACGCTCAATCAGTTTATGGTTATCAGTTTGTCAGTCAATTACCCTATCAATGGCATTCCTTCGGCTAACGTCACTTTGGCTATTATTGGTGATACTAGTCATATTTTTGATGCTAAGGCGCAGGCAGAGTTGGCAAATTGTCGCCCGAATCATGAAATTATTGTGCAGATGCAAACAAATGTGTTGTTTAAAGGGATCATTGTTCAGCAGACATTGAAGATTAAAGGTCAGGACAGTTTAATGATTCTGACAGCAAAGCATCCACTGCAAAAATTAACCCATAGTTTCCACTCTCAACTATTCAATAAGCAGAGTGATGAGGCGATTATCAAGAAGCTATTCAGCCAGGCCGGTGTGTCTGTCACGATAAAACAAGCGCCTCAACTTAAAACGGTACATGAGCAAATGGTGCAGTTTCGTTGCAATGATTGGACATTCTTAAAGAGCCGACTGAGTGCTACCAATATCTGGCTGATCCCCGGCCATGATGTTATTACGTTGGTAACACCGGAATCACTTAATCGGTCAACCGTGCACACCATTCGTCAGCGCGGCGATATTCGGGACATTGTGCTGTTTGAAGCGAATCTGCAATGGGATAATCAGCGCAGCCCCAAAGCGGTAAGTGTACAGTCTTGGGACATTAACCAGCAAAAGTTGTCTCAGGCAGTTCAGGCGAAGCATAGTGGGTTTGGCGGCGGTCAACTTGCTACCGACACGCTGAAACCGTTGACCGATCAAGAGTGGCAATGGGTTTTCAGCAGCCCATTGGATAATGAACAAACTAAGCAGTTTACTCAGAGCATCATGGGCAACCGACGTAGCCGTAATATATCCGGCAGTTTTGAGGTTGCAGGCAATTATCGCTATCAACCGGGTGATATTTTGGCATTAACTGGCTTCGGGCAGGGAATGGATGGTCAGGCGATTATCACCGGCGTCAGCCAGATCATCAACCAGCGGCAAGGTTGGCGCACCCGGTTAACGTTAGGCATGCAATCAGATGTAGAACAGGTTGTACCTCAGGTTAAAGAGCTGCATATCGGGATCGTAGAAAAATACCAACAGGATAGCCAATCGCTAGGTCGTATTCCGGTCAAAATACCAGCTTTAAACTTAACCAATGGCACGCTGTTTGCCCGCTTAGGTAAACCTTACGCCAGTCATGACAGTGGATTCTGCTTCTACCCGGAACCGGGGGATGAGGTGATTATCGGTTTCTTTGAATGTGATCCTCGTTTTCCGGTGATATTAGGTGCCATGCATAACCCTAAAAATAGATCACCGTTAGAACCCAGTGAAAAGAATTTGGTGAAAACATTAGTGATTAAACAGGGAGAGAATCAGCAAGCATTAATATTCGATAATAAAGATAATACGCTCGCATTTAATAGTGGAAAAAATACCTTATCTTTGCAACAGGATAAAGATATCACCATTAATTCCGCTAAAAATCTCATTACTCAGGCGCAGGAAATTAATATTCAAGCCGAAAAATCCCTATCAGCCGCTGGAAAATCTGGGGTTGATATTAAAGGGGCGAAAATTAATTTAACACAATAATAGGTTAAATAAGATGGCAGATAAAATATTAGCCGATATTTATGGTCGGGGCTGGACATTTCCGCCACAGTTTTCTTCTCAGACGGGAATCATCATGGCGGAAGGAGCAGAACATGTTCGCCAGAGTATGAAAGTTCTTTTTCTGACGGAACCTGGCGAGCGGATTATGCGTGAAGATTACGGTTGTGGCCTAAATGATTATATGTTTGAAAATATCAGTGATGAGCTGATGGCTCATATTCAAACGCGTATTGAAGAGCGAGTATTACGTTATGAACCCCGCGCAGAAATTACTGAAATTCAGGTGAATCAAAAAATAAATTTGCCTAATACCCTGCATATACAGGTGAGCTATGCCCTGAGAGGTAGCGACATTAGCCAGCAAATTGAAGGTATTCTTGAAATTGGCGAAGGAGAAGTGATTTTATGAGTAAACAACTGGTGGTTGATGGCGACACTTTGCTATTCGAACCCTTGTTCGGTAACCGGCAGGTCACCATTCTGGGGCCGGCAATCATCCGGGGCAGCGGTCATGCCAAAATCCAAGGTAAAAAGATTGTGATGATGGGTGATGAAAAAAAGGTCCAATTTCAGGCGCAATATATTACCCCTAGCCATCCGGTACCCGGGATGGGCATGGTTACCATTGCTCAATTGGATACTAGCCAGCAGGTAAGCTTTTGTCGTAGCCCTGTCACGGTAATTGTTGTCGGGCAGCAATTTATTGCCCGTTTTACCCCAACACAGCCAGCGAGTAATCCGTCAGGCGTGTTAGATATAACCGCACCCAGTATGGGAAAAGGCCGTTTTATTGCCGGTCAATACGCTGTCAGTGCCGGATAAATAATGCTTTAATTTATTTTTAAATAATAACGATCTCCTGAAAACATATTAAAGTTATATGCAAATAACGGGTGGTATAAATATGGGACAGACCGGATTAAATAATAAACTTACCGCTATTGTATCTGAGACGGATTTTAAACTGGATGAAAGAAGCACATTAGATATTTTAAACTGGCTTAAAGAATACGCCGAAAAAATCCCTTTTGGTCAAGAAAAAGAGCAGTTTTGGAGTAGCTTCTATTTTATTCAGGAAAACACGCCGCAGCAATTAGCCAATATTTACCAAGAGGCGAATAGAGCAAATGGTACTTTACCCGCTCATCAGGCTTTTTTACTGGCTTTTTTAAAACTCTTAGAAACGACGAAAATATTATTCAATACTTTTCCGGCACGTCATCGTGATCTTTATTACCGGGAATTATTGGGTTTAAAACCGAGAAATGCTGAAGCGGATCGGGTGACAATAGGTATTACCTTGAATTCTGATCGTGTTGAATATCTTATTCCGAAAGGAACTCTCTTTGATGCCGGACATGATAGCGCTGGCAATCCATTACAATATGTATCCGAGTTGAATATATTGGCAAACCAAGGGGAATTGACTGACCTGTGTTGGTATCGAAAAGAGGGGAATAGCTGGAAATCGGCAATACCGCTGAATCTTGCAGATAACATTGAATTTCCTGAAAACGGTATTCGGCTTTTTAGTCCAACGCCTGATGATGTTTCGGTTCTGTCGGGTTACTTAATTACTTCGCTTTTATTTGCGATGCCGGCAGGAGAGCGCACGATTGAAGTCACATTAGACGGCGAGTGGCAGGGGGATTCTAATCAAATCACCGCTCAGATTAGCTCGGGAGATCGCTGGCTTTTTCTATCAGTAGAAAAAGAAAATGTTAACCTTAAACTCAGCTTATCAGCTAATGATGACCCCATTAGCCCGCCTAATGCTTTAGACAATATGACGTTTGACGTACCGGTACTAAAACTGAGCGCCAAACAGGAACCGATGTTGCCGAAGATTAAAGACATCGAGATCAACATCAACATTAACGACAACCGCAATGTGTACTATGCCTCTGATGGAGGTATTGAACAAACGAATGCGACTAGTTTTCCCTTTGGTCAATCACCGTTATTAGGCTCCGGTTTTAATCTGATTGCCCCTGAATGGTATGGTACTGAAAACGCAACAGTGACGATTACTCCTCAATGGGTTGGCTTGCCTACCATAAGTTTTAAAGAGTGGTATAAAGGTTATAGTCCTGATCCCGATAATAGTGCATTTAAAGTACAGGGTTACTTAGTCACGCCTCAAAAAAGAGAAAAGCTTAATGAAGTGCAATCATTATTCAGTGGAGCTAAGGAACCACAAGGACAAAGCTTAAAATTCACCTTGCCGACAATGCATTACCCTGTTGTAGACAGCTTAAATCCCAACGACTGGCCTGCGTCGGTGCGTATAGAATTGGCCGGGCAGGATTTTATGCACACCCAATACTGGAAAGATCCCAAAGATAAAAATTTACCCTATATCCCACAAATCAGTGCATTGCAGATTCAATTCAGCGCTAAAGTTAAATCTAAGCAATTTACTGTTTACCCCCTGACGCCTTTTGGCCGGGGCGAGGCAACAGCAGAAATGCCGACATTGACTCATGATGCATTCTATTTAGGCTTTACGGGGATACTACCGGGGCAAACTTTATCTCTCTATTGGCAACTAGAAGGTATTAAGAAGCTCACTTTATCCTGGTTTTATCTCAACAAGGGCAATACGTGGAGTAAGTTAGATAAATTAGTTGACGATCAAACTCATAATTTGTTCGACCAGGGTATCTGGCGCACCTTATTGCCACAGGATGCTTCAAATCAGGCCGCTCTGATGCCGACAGGGCGGTACTGGTTAAAAGCAGAGATAATTGGAAAGACAGATCCTCAAGATTACCCACGCATTAAAGGCTTGCTGTATAACGCCACCATCGCCACATTAGCCAACGCAGAAACTGTTGAACAGGAGCATTTTATTAATGGATTGGCTGCTGACAGCATAAAACAGCCGGTAACCACGATTGCCGCAATCAACAGCGTCACGCAACCTTGGGCTTCCTGGAATGGTCGCCCCCGAGAAACGGAGCAAGCCTTCTTAAAACGAATCCCTGTCCGCTTGTCCCATCGTAACCGAGTACTGAGTTGGGGAAACATGGTTACATTACTAAAAGATCATTTTGTCAGCCTATTTGATGTCAGATACCATTCAGGCAGCCAATTAACCACCATTCCGGCGCCGGAAAAACAACAACTGATAGTTATCCCGGATAATCGTTACAAGGATAACGATGATGCATTACGCCCAACACTAAACCCGGCGCGATTGAAAGAGATGATCTCATGGCTAAGTCAGTTAAGTAGCCCTTGGACAGTCATTGAAATCAACAATCCTACTTATATTGACGTTAGTGTGAGTTATCAAGTGACCTTTATTTCAGACGTTAATTCTGACTACGGCCATCACCAATTACAGCAACAATTAAGTCGAATATATATGCCGTGGGCGGAGAATCCTGTTATCGGCGTAACAACCGGTAACTGCATTGACTACTATCAGTTATTAGCCACTATCCAACAATCCCCACTGGTAGAACGAGTCACTAATTTAAGCCTAACCACAGCTAACCAAACTAAGGGGGCCGTGGGTGAAAGTATCGAAGCTAACGATAATGAAGTACTGATTTTAGTTTGGACAGATAAGCGTCTTTCAAGCCAAGGAGTTGATAATGAATAATCAGGATGCTCTATTTCCTATCATTAAAGACGATATTGCCTTTGATACCTTACTTGCTCAGGCCAAGGCTATTATTGAGCGATATTCGGGTCAATATTGGAGTGATATGAGTGAAAATGATCCCGGTATCACCTTATTAGAAGCCTATTGTTATAGCGCGTCTGATTTAGCTTATCGTCACTCATTACCACTGAAAGATCTGCTTACGCCCACCCCAGAGGAACAGACCGCAGGAGAGGGTATTTTCCCGCAGGAGTTTGGCCCGCAACAGATGCTGACTTGTGGGCCTATTACTGCGGAAGATTATCGCCGGGTATTATTGGACTTGCACAGCAGCGATCCGATGAATGATACCAAGGAGGGTTACTTTTTATTTAATGATGCACGGCTGGTATGCGAACCTAAAGATCAACGCTATACATACTGGTATAGCAAAAAGAAACGTGAATACAGTTTTATGCAAATCCCAGATTCAGAGAGTGAACAGTTAACATTAAGAGGAAATTATTGGCTTTATTTGCTGCCTGGTCGGGAAACTCAGGCCGATAATAAGTTGGCTCAAGAGAAACTTAATGCTTTCCTGAAAGATAATCGTAATTTGGGAGAATGGGTGAGTAAAATTATCTGGCTACAACCCGTTGATTTACCATTGAAGATCGATATTCAGCTTGATGATGATGTTAAAGATATCGCTGACATATTCGCCCAAATTTATATGACAGCGGAACAAACGATAATTGAAAAACCGCTACGTTATACCACCCAAGCAATGAAAGAGATGGGTTACAGTAATGAAGAAATTTTTGATGGGCCTTATTTGCATCACGGTTGGATGCCTCAATTACCGCCCATCAGAGATTACAACGGCGCTATGGTATTAAACTTAAGCCATTTGGTTAACCAATTATTGGCGATTAAAGGTGTTCAAGGTGTAACCCGGTTGGAACTAGATAAGGAGAAATATGATGCTAGTATTATTTCTCCGCTATCGGGTGATAATTGGTCTTGGAAAATTATTAAAGAACA
This sequence comes from Photorhabdus aegyptia, assembly GCF_000612035.1. NCBI lineage: Bacteria > Pseudomonadati > Pseudomonadota > Gammaproteobacteria > Enterobacterales > Morganellaceae > Photorhabdus > Photorhabdus aegyptia. Next base: position 17,125 of record NZ_JFGV01000066.1, read on the forward strand.
TTATTATCCCAGATTATGGGGCGAAGATCCTTTAGCATTGATGGCTTCATCAGACAGCCCATTGACTATTATCGCCAAAGGTGGTGTGAAAGTTACAGTTTCTAGGGAAGATATAGAGAAAAAGCTCATCACAGAACCGTTGATTAATACGAAACCAGAATTATTGAACTGGGGTAAACATCGTAAAGTGCGGGATTATTACCCGGCAAGCAATAAATTACCCGCTTGTTATGGATTGCAGACTAATAAACATACCTTACAACAACTACAGTTACACCAATTTATGCTGCCTTTTGAACAACTGTTAGCTAATGGCTGTGCTGAACTTGCCTTATTGCCAAAACTATTGGCGTTTAAACAACGGGGAAATAGGGTATATGGTGTACAATGGCCTTTTAAGGCGAATACGGTCAGCCATAGAGTTCATCAACAGATCATTCCTGACTTAATTGCAAAACTAAGCCGCGATTCACAAATCGATATTGGTAATGATATTCAGAAGCCAAATTATATAAAAGAGCTGACAATCTTGGATCACCTATTAGGCTATTTTGGTGCTGAACTTGCTGCCAGACCCCTCACTCTTGATTTTCGGGATTTTCTGAACACTCAACGCGGTTATTTAGCCCAACAACCGGAACTGACCTATCAACGTAATAATATTCGGATTGATAAAGTATCAGCATTGCAAAAACGGATTGCTGCTCGATTGGGTTTGGGCGGGGAATGTTTCAGTGATATTCCCAATCTGGCTAATTTGCCTTTCTATTTAATTGAACATCGTCAATTACTGCCGGTAAAACCTGATATCCAATTCGATACTCCGCAAAAGCCCGATTCTTTGGTGGTTGAAGATGAACAGTTAAAAATTACACAAAAAGATACAACAGGCCGGTTATTGCAAGGCCAGGTGATCAATTTAATTATCATTGAAGGTGATAGGGAATTTACATTGCGAGGCCAGATGATCACAGAGGTGTCAGGGGAGATATTTTCCCTTAGCATGCGTAACAGCACGGATCTGAAACATAATTTGGCAAGAGTATTAGTCGCATTTGAACAAGATAAACTGCGCTGGCAAAACAGCCCAATATGGTTGGAAGATATGGATTATCAATTGGTTTATGCCGACGCAGCATACCAAAATAATACGGAAGATGAACGTTGGATCACTTCCAGTGCTCAAAGCCCTTTCCCTGCCATGATTGAAGAAAATGACGAAATCACTCTGAAATATGCCATTACACCTTCCAGGCCATTCAAAAAAGCGTTAACTCATGCAGTTCGTAAAAAAACGCGATCCGAATACGAATTTAAAGCGCACGTAGTTAAATTTGATCGTATCAAAGGCAAGATATTAATTAAACGGAATGAAGATTCACAGGATAATTTTCCACCTGAGGCAGAAGCCTGGCGTTATCGCTGGTATTTCTCCAGCGAAAAATATGCCTTGTCCGATCGTTTTTCATTTGTGGTCAGCGTGGTAGTGAATCATCAATTAATTGAGAATAACAGAGTTGATTCTTACAAACTGGAATCTTGGGTAAAATCGGAGATTCTCGCTGAATTTCCTGCACATATTTCGATGATTATTCATTGGTTATCACCAAAACATTTTGAAGATTTTGCCAATACCTATAAACGCTGGCAAAACAATGATGCTCCTTTAGGGGATGAGGCGTACCATATTCTAGAAACTTTAACTCTGGGAAGATTGCCTTCCGCTGCAACAGGTACTGGCAGTATGCGAATTGCCACGGAAAAGCAGCGTATTGAAGTGATTGGTGAATCAGGCGATCAATGGAGCGAAGAGGTTATAAAAAATAATCAGTTATTATATGTTCCTTATACTAAAAGGGCAGTACGGGTAGATGTTGACCTTATTAAAGAGAATGATAAAGCCATTGCTGTCTCAGAATTTTTATATCAACCCGTGGATAATAAAGGCAAGCTGGTATTTTTAACTGATAACAACCAAATAGGGCCTGAATGTACAGTATTAGAGTCCAATAATGCATGGACAGATTACTACGTTAAAGTGAAAAAGAATAAGAATGGTGTTATTACCGATGAAATATTGCATATTAAAGGAAGAAAAAAAGTAGGAATTAACTTATCATGGAAAGCGATGAATTTATATGACCCTCCAGCAGGCAATAGCTGGTCATTTTATTATGGATTTATATTAGGTGATGATCAGGATCTTTCTGGCGCATTATTTTACACCGAAGAACCACTCATTTTATCACTAAATTACATATCTGATAGTCAAGATATTAAAGGGGAAATACGTGCAAAATTTGGTTTCTATTTTACTTATGATGGAAGATGACTTTAACAACATAAAATAGATGTTTCATCTATTCATACATTATGGTGTTTTTAAAATCTCACTATTGTTTAGATATGCCATTAATATAATGGCGCTCATAATATAAGGTGATAAAAATGGAAAAAGAATATAATATTAAAAATTCAGAAGTTAATTTAGAAAATACTAAGATTGAATCAAAGGGGCCATCAACCGATGATTTGAAAAGCCGCTTTAAAGAAGGCAGTATTCCTTTACAAGCTGATTATGCAGACCTAATTAATATTGCTGATATTGGCCGCAAAGCAACCGGGCAAGCTCCTCAACAAAATGGACCAGGATTAGGATTGAAACTGGATGATAATGGTACGCTTAATTTAAAAATGGGTACTATCCCCAGTAAAGACTTTTCTCCGCTAATACTAGAAAAAGATATTTTATCTGTAGACCTTGGTAGTGGTCTGATTAATAAAGACAATGGAATATCTGTTGGTGAAGGTAAAGGTATTGTTGTAAATACAGATGACGTGGCTGTCAAGGCTGCGGCTGATGGTGGTATTAAGGTGGATGATAAAGGTGTTTCGGTTAAATATGGTGATGGTATTTCGGTTAATGGAAATGGAGTAGAAGTTAAGGCCAAAGATAAAGGCAGTATTTCTGTTGAGCCAGATGGTATAGCTGTTAAGTGTTGGGATGGTGGAGGTATTGTAGTAACTGATAATACCGGTCTCTATTTGAAATTAGAGGGAGGAAATTCAAGTAATGCTTGGAGTGGTGTAAGTGGTTTAAGCTTGAGTACGAAAGGCGTAAAAGTTAAAGCGGGTAATGGTATTAAGGTTGATGATAAAGGTGTCAGTATTGATCCTAACAAAGTACTCCCCAGAGGAATGATTGTGATGTTTTCTGGTAGTAGTGTTCCTGAGGGATGGGCATTGTGTGATGGTAATAATGGTACGCCAAATTTGATCGATCGATTTATTTTAGGCGGGGATTTTTCTGGTGTTAAAGGGCAAAGTAATACTAAAGTTTCAGGACCTAAAGATGGTAAATCATTTAGTTTTAATTCTGATGAGGCTACATTAAATATCAATGGCAGAACAAATGAGAGATCGTTATCTATTGGTCAAATACCTAATCACAATCATCTTAGTGGAATAATAATTGACACAGAGATAATGGCCCAGCATGGTTATTATAAGATCGATTCAAACAAGAGAGCGGTAGCTTCTTCGAATAATACCAACAATAGATATCTCTATTACTCAACAGGGATGACCACATCTAAAGGTGTTGTAAATGGAAACAGTCCAGAGACACACAATCATGATATTGATGTGAAAAACACAGGCAAACATTCCCATAGTAATAAAATAACAGTTCCTTATTATATTCTTGCTTTCATTATGAAGCTTTAATTTGTTCATTAATCGTAAAGGGAGTGCTATTTATGACTTCGGAGCTAAATTTATTAAATCGAATTGCTATTACTATTGAAGCTAATAATCAACAGGCGGCTAAAAAAGTATTACATGGTTCCATACTTAATCAGAACAGTGTAAGTAAATTACTTAACCTATACTTTAATAAACATGCGACTAGTCAGGATATCTATTTAGATGAATTAACGCTGAATCTTGGTGAAATTAATTCAAACAGTTTTAATTCTCTGTTTCCTATTCGGCTTAATGCTGAACTAAATAAAGCATTGGGCCAATATCGCGAAAATAATAAGGAAAAAACCATTTCGGAAAATTCAATAATATCCCAGAATACTGGTAAATCCTCTTTATTACATAGTAATGATTTATCTGATATTGAGGGATTTATCCAGTATTTATATCAAAAAGAGGTTAAATTAAATTCTGAAAAAGTAATAGCAGATAAAAGAAATATTGACGTTAATATTAAAGTTTTAATTAATCAATTAATGCAAATAGAGAAAAATTTAGCATTATTATTGGCAAAAAGTTGCTTATCTGAGCACGGTTTGCAACGGCTTTTAGCTATCAGTCAACCAGATTTATTAACCGCGATTAATTGCAAATTGTCGGAGAATATAGATAGATCTCAGCATCAAGAAAAGGTAATTTTCTCTTGGCAATTGGTATTGAATGCATTGGGATATATCCATCGGTATAATGCGCAGGAAATACCCAAACTAGATATGAACGTGATATCATATATCATGGCTGAATTTGATAGCAGTATACTTGATATTGTGCCTATTATTACGTTGTTTCGCCAGAATATAGTCGCTGAAAATACCTTATTAAATGAATGGTTGAAGCCGATTTGGCAAATAGAATGGATTCCAAGACTGTGTAAGACACACCTCTCTATTCAGGAATATAGAAATTTAGTCAATCGTTTTGGTTGTGAAACACAAACTTCTAGAGAACAATCTTTACAGCGAATAGATCCGGTTAATTCAATGATTACCGAGCTATTACAGAAACTATCTACAGAGCATCGGAAAAGTTTATTACAATTAAATCAGTATCAAGCTTTTCAAGAACAACCAATGTTATCAACACCAGATAATTTGCGCCCTAAAGATAATAATTGTAATCAACCTCGGGCTATTAACAGGCCATATTCTGAATCAGATTTAACTTCTCCATATCAGGTAAGTAATGCTGGAATATTAATTCTATGGCCGATGTTACCCGCTTTTTTTAGTCAATTAAATCTACTTGAGGAGAAAAAATTTATTCATCAGCAAGCTCAATTTAGGGCGGTTGATTTCCTAGACTATCTTATTTGGGGGAATGAAGAGGGGCAGGTAGAGAGAAAAACATTGAATAAAGTTTTATGCGGATTAATGATTGATGAAGAGATGCCATCAATCCCTGTTGAGCCAGAAGAAGAGTTGATAATAGAACAATGGTTGGATGCGATTATCGCTCAACTTCCGGGCTGGAAAAAACTGAGTCGTAATGATGCCCGCCAACTGTTTTTACAACGACCGGGTGAATTGCTGATAGATGAACAGGAAATCAAAATTACGCTACAACATCAGCCATTTGATCTGTTATTAGCCGACTGGCCGTGGCCGTTAAATATCGCTAAACTTTCCTGGCTAAATCGTCCTTTACAGATTGACTGGCAAAATATTTAAAAGGTTTATATGAACTCTTTACTTAAAAATAGTCACTATGTGGTGGCTGAATTACATTGGATTTATCCCCATTTGGAACGTATCGATCTGTTATTACAGCGCTACTATTATCAAAAGAGGGAAAGGTACGATTTATTACCGGAGAGTTTTTTACTTACTGAGGATAAGGTAGAGGAATATTTGGCACAACCGCAGGGTTTTCCTCATTGGCTATTTGAGGAAGGTGACATTATTATTCATCCGAAAACTGAAGAACACTTTACCTCTGATTTATTGTCTTTATTGGTTGAACGTTTTGAACTCACAGAATTTGAGCGTGATGCTTTATTACTCGGTTTATTGCCACATTTTGACAGCCGTTATCATGCATTATTTGCCGCTCTGAATGGTAACAGTAAAAAACAGTGGCCCAATTTTGCTTTAGCAATTGAATTATTTAGTCAACGCCAAAGTGACTGGCAATTCCTGCAAAACAGTTTTTTACCACACGCACCGTTAATCAATAACCAATTATTACGGCTCAATAACCACGAAGAACCTGTTTGGTTACAAACGCAATTTTTAACCCACAGCGCCGTTTGGCATTTTTTATCAGGACAACAGGTAATTTTGCCGCCTCTAATAACTTGTGCTTATTGGCATTATCCTGTTTCACGCCTTTGGTATCCACCAACCCTTTGTCATTCACTTGAAAAGATATTATTGAAAGAAACTGATGAAATTCGTCCGCTGGTGATACTGAAAGGAAAACAGGGCAGCGCTAGAGAATTAGCGGTCAGCAATATTATGGCGTTTCACAGAATCAGCACTTTAATCTTGGATTTAGCTCGATTACCAGAGGAAGAGAACTCAACTGTAATAGTTAATTTGTTAGCAGATGCAGTGAGAGAAGCACGGTTACATAATGCTTGTTTATTAATTCGCAATTTTTCTTTGCTTGCAGAGGAAAAGAAAATATTGAATAACGCATTGTCCGTTTTATTGAGTCAACCAAGGTTACGGGTGGTTTGTTTAGTGGAACCGGGAGATACATTAATATGGATTAATTATCTGCCAATAGTGCAAATTAATATGCCGGTAGCTACGCTGGTGGATAAAGAGTCTATGTTGAAAGAATATTTACCGGATAATACCGCTCAGAGGATTAATATTGCTCAATTGTGCCAGCGTTTCTCATTTACCGCAGAAACCTTGCCATTAATTCTAAAAGAAGCTTATCGATATCAAATATTACGGCAACCGGATGGTCAATTAGAGGAAATAGATTTACGTAAAGCATTAAGTTTCCGTGCTCAACAGAACTTAGGTAAATTGGCTAAACGAATAACGCCAATGCGTAATTTTAATGACTTAGTAGTTTCTGATGAATTAGCTCAACAATTGAAAGAAATTATCGCGGCAATTAATTACCGTGACCAGATTTTGAGTGCTGGCTTTCAGGAGAAAATAGGCTATGGTACCGGTATTAGCGCACTATTTTACGGTGAATCGGGAACGGGAAAAACAATGGCCGCAGAAGTGATTGCTGGGCATCTTGGTGTTGATTTGATTAAAGTCGATCTCTCTACCGTGGTGAATAAATATATTGGTGAAACGGAAAAAAATATTGCTCGTATTTTCGACCTGGCTGAGATGGATTCCGGGGTACTGTTTTTCGATGAAGCCGATGCACTATTTGGCAAACGTAGTGAAACCAAAGATGCTCAGGACAGACATGCCAATATTGAAGTTTCTTATTTGTTACAACGGCTGGAGGATTATCCGGGATTGGTGATTTTAGCCACTAATAACCGTAGCCATTTGGATAGCGCTTTTAATCGCCGTTTTACCTTTATTACCCATTTTACTTATCCTGACGAAACATTACGTAAAAAAATGTGGCAAACCATCTGGCCTGAACAATTGAAATTATCCGACGAAATTGATTTTGCACATTTGGCTGAACGGGCTGATTTGACTGGGGCTAATATTAGAAATATTGCTTTATTAGCATCAATATTATCCGTAGACAATAATAGTGAAAAAATTGAGCATCAACATATAGAGCGGGCGGTTATTCTCGAATTAAATAAAACAGGCAGACTGATTTTTTAAATACTTATTAAATTTGGAGTCGATATGAAAGATATCATTGAACCTAATAATGCTATTGTGGAAGTTAATAACGCATTAAAAGATATTCTATCTCAATATTTAAATAATATTGATATTCGTTTTGATTTACCGGAGATAAATTCGATTCCATCGAAGCCGACAATAAGTGTATTTCTCTATGATGTACATGAAGATTTGCAATTACGCTCTGCTGAACCAAAGCGTTATAACCCTGTAACTAATTTATTGTTACCTGGATGGGTCAATATTAATTATAATTATTTGATTACTTACTGGCATTCGAATAAACCCTCAGTTGATGGCAGTAACCCAGATAGCCAACCTGATAATCAAGCCGCAAAAATAATGACTTCTGTTTTGAACGCATTGATTAATCATCGTCAATTACCAAAAATTCCTGGTGCTTACACCAGAGTTATTCCGCCGCAGGAGAATTTAAATAGCTTGGGTAATTTTTGGCAGGCTCTTGGTAATCGTCCAAGACTCTCTCTATTATATTCAGTTACCGCACCGGTAGAACTTCAAGATATTAAAGATACAATAGAGCCAGTTATGGAGATTTCCCATTCTGTGAATCAAAAATTGAATCCTACTAGTTCACAAATAAGCCAAGCTTTGTTAGCAGAATTATGTACTGATTTAGGTGGTACAGAAGATGTGCGTTTGGCGCTAACTAAAGTGAATCTAATAACTAAACCAGTCTTATCGGTTGTAGACAATAATGATAAGCAAGAAAATGAAAAAATTATTCTTGAGATTTCAGGCATTACTTTTTCAATCTATTGTTCTGAAATAAAGGAGATTCTTTCAAGATGGGTAAGCAGCCGTAAAGCGGTTGTTAAGATAAATGGCATAGGTATTATTGTTGATAAAGTAGATTCTAATAAATTAATTAGCATTTAAAAATAATCACTTAATTAATTACCCATAATAAAATGGTAAGTAATAGAAGATAACAATATTTTTATTGATTGCTTTATATAAAAACATCTTGTTGCTAGGAGTGTTTTAGCCTATATATTACTTACTTATAACTCTTGGGTGATAATATTATGCCAATCAGCGACCTTGCAAAAAAAATTGAAACTCGTGCCAGAAAAGATAAAACATGTGAAAATATAGAAACCGGTAATCATCTGGAAATAGGGCTTTCTACTGGCTTATCGAGAACAAAGGATAGATCAAAGTTAAAAAAACATAATATAAATGCCGTAAAATTGATAGATGATATTATCGCATTACATAATGATCCAAAAGGAAATAAATTACTTTGGAATGATAATTGGCAGGAGAAAATCACTGATCGGGATTTGGCAACTATATTTAAGGCAATTGATGAAATTGTTTCTGAATTCGGTGGTATTGAATCCTACCAAGAAATAGTTGGGGTAAATCCTTATGATCCTACTGAGCCCGTTTGTGGTTTATCTGCCCAAAATATATTTAAATTGATGACTGAGGGGGAACATGCTGTTGATCCAGTAAAAGCGGCCCAGACAGGAAAAATAGATGGCAATGAATTTGCTGAAAGAGTTGATCAACTCAGTAGTGTAAAAAATTATGTTGCATTGGTTAATGATCGTCGACTAGGGCATATGTTTTTAATTGATCTCCCATCCAATGACCAGGAAACAGTGGGATATATCTATCAATCAGATTTAGGAGAAGGGGCATTGCCTCCCCTTAAAATAGCAGATTGGTTAAATTCCAGAGGAAAAGATCCCGTTAATCTTAATAAATTAAAAATATTGTTAAGTCATAAGCTTAATCTATTATCTGACGATGAAAAGAGCGCGTTAATTTCAGAGACGCTTGATATACATAAAGATGTATCTAATGTTAAGTTAGATAGAGTGAAGAGAGATCAAGGCGTGGACATTTATTTAACCGAATATGATGTTAATGATTTTTATGAAAATATTGAAAAATTAAAATCTAAACTTGATAACTAAACTTGATAATTATGATAGAAAATTTAGTAAACCAGAGTGAATTGTATTATTCAGATGTTTATATTAGGATTGCGAAAATAATATTAGGTAAATCAAAATTTTAGATGTAATAAATTTAACCAATATAGTGGAGTGGGCCTATTAATGTTAAAACAATGCTAATCCTCAAACAATATCCACACAACGTACTAGAAATAGTGCCACGCAGTCGCCATTATCAAGTTCTTCTGGTGGACATCTTGAGCTTTTAAATAATGAGAGTGAGTCTGGGGATGGTTATAAAAGCAGGCAAACCAAAGGATTGAAGCAATTTCTTGCGGATAGAAGCCTTAATAGGGGATATATTTCCCCGTTGAGGAATAAAGGGTTATTGGTGGGGAGTGAAGAGGCGCCAATTAACGTGCCTGTCGTGGCCCATCGTTATGACAGTAATCGGGAACTTGCACAGGCAATACCTTTGAGAAATAACGTTCCCCGTCAGGAAAATCCTTTTCATGATGTTGTGATGGGATTTCTTGGTGATCAAGTTACATCATCAGAATCGGATTCAGGAGCGATAGGAGTGCATTGGGGAAAAAATACGCTGGACCCCAATATTACCGGGATTAATGTGGTGAATGGAGCATCGGGAACCGTGGGGATTAGAATTGCTTTGAAGGATATTCAAGCGGGACATCCGGTTATTGTTACATCTGGCGCATTGAGTGGTTGTACTATGATATATGCCGTGAAGGATGGCTATTTTTTTGCTTATCATACGGGACAGAGACCCGGAGATAATGTGATCATAAGTAAGATATTTGAAAAGAAACTGAAAGATAATTATGGGAAAAACTTGGACTAAGTGGGAAGTTATGGAGATTCAATTGTAAATCTTTTTCAGTATTTAAAAGACAGACCGAACGAGAATCATGCTTAGTTTGTCATTTGATTTTATTAACTGGATAAATCAGCACTCAAACTGACACTTGTCAAGAACAAAGTTAGACCTAATCTGACAGACCGCTAAGAGCGAAAAGTGGACTTAACGTCGTGTTCAACTTACAAACTGTCGAGTGCGCTAAGCGCACAGTGCTGGAACGATTTGTTAGTTTTATTGCGCAGAAAATAATGCCGTAACGGCTTCATTACTATCGCTTGGGTTCAATCTAAGTCGGATGCGCTTGTATGCTTTTGAAATAGACACTTGAAGATCTTCTAAATCTGAGTGAGAAAACTTTGATGTAAGATTTTCTTCTTTTGCTCTTTATATGCGTGCACTAATTTCAGTAACCGTTACAATGCTACCAATAAACTTTTCTATTTCTTCTCTTAAGCCGTCAACCCACTGCTGCCTGAGCTCAGAAACTTTTTGTCCTTTAGAGAGAATCAGTAAAATAAATGAAAAAAAACCGCAATTATAGAAGCAGTTACAACTCCAATTGGGATTAACACACTAGCAGGCATTACAATACTCCATTTTGTAAAACTACCGTTTAGCGTGATCTTAGCCCGTTCCAGCGAGCGGAGAGAGTGATTTGACCATTTGTTAGGCATCATCTGTCGGTAGCGTAAAGCCCAAGGTACGTGCCACTGCAAATGTAATTCGCTTATTTTCTTTAATAGACATCTTTAGCCAGTCGGTCATAGCATTAAGTCCGTAACAATGATCTTCAAAAAACTGCCCGATTTTTTGAGTGGCAATTTCGATTGAGATTTTATTGTCTTCATTCGGGGTGCTGGATAATTTCTTTACTTCAGTTAGGCACATGGCAATAGTCATTAAGCCATGGCTGCACTCTCCAGTGTAGGCAAAAAAGAACAACTCTGGAAGGGCTGTGGAAAGTTTGGAGGCGAATGCCCGAACTTCGGGGATTTCGAATAATTCACGAGGATCTTGATCGTATCCGTGAAATGAGATTTCAATTTTTCCCTGGCAATGCTCTGCAAGTTCACGAGTGGATTTGATTCTGTCGAAAAACTCTCTGGCACTCAAAACATCCAAGGCATCAACCTCGTCACGACCTATGATGAATAAGAAGTGCTTGTGATCAACAATGATATCGTTCATCGCCCAGTAGCTCTCTACTTCGCTCAAGTAGTCTGTGGGTGGAGGTAGCAGGCTGATTATTGTATTTTTCGAGCTTTCTAGCTTGTTTTCAAAAGGAATGGTAATTTTCCAATTGTTTCCAGCCTTGGATGTGGCCTCTGGATCAAAAAGAGTCCAGTAGCAATCATTTTTTTCGGGGTGGCAAATAACGATTAGTGTAGGTATTGGATAGTTTGCAAGATAGTTGAAGTGCTTTTGTTCGCCGCGATAAATGTAGCCCCATTTGTTCTTCTCAGTAAAAAATGAGGAGCCATACTTTATTTGCAATGCGAGCATTTGGCCTGTAATGGCTCCATTTTCAAGGATGACATCTACCTGCGCATCAATCCCGAAGTCATGCTCCTGATGGTTGCGTTTAAATAACCACCCGAATTTTTCGTTTATCATGCGGGAAACTATTTCAATGCCACGATCACCCTTCTGAGCAGCTTTACTATAAGTTGGAAATCCTTGTGTCATACTCAAACCCCATTTAAGTGTACAGCTGGGTAGTGATTATTAATAACTGCCTAACAATTTAATAGAAATCGCTGTACCCGCAAGCCTAGCAGAGCATTTTTTTACCTTCTTTCCTGATTTTTACTCATACCAAGCTAACGCTTATTTACCTATATTTCAACAGTATTTCTGGCAATTTTTCATTTCTCAAGCGACAAAATGTATACGGGTAGTACGCTAATTGTGATAATTTTTACTCATCAGAAATAGCTGGTGATTTAACTAGTGGTGAAGTCGTGAATATGGGGATAATCATTTGCCTGAATATGGAAATTTATAGGTGGGGACAAGTCCCGCACCTACAGGTTTTTTTAATATCCGCTTTTGGCACTGAACGATATGTCGGATTAGGTAGTGTCCCTTAATTATATAATCTCCGGCAAAAGAGTCGAATACAGCCTAATTTCACCATCGACAGATAGTTTCGTGCTGTTTTTTCATAG
>NZ_JFGV01000065.1:0-29703 GCF_000612035.1 Photorhabdus aegyptia
TAATGAGGAAAATGGATGGCATTATGATTCATAATGAAAGGAACAAACCTCGTTAAAAATAACGAGGTTTGTCAGCGGTCTGAATGCTAATGTATGCGTACATTAACATTGTGATTTTTCCATGTAGCTGATTTGCTCAACCCAAAGCAGTTAAAGCCGGTGCTTGATAATGCCGGTATCATTGAGGCGGTTCGACATAGAACCCCAAAAACGGATGATAACACCATATTTCGTTGTCATCTTTTTTCCTAAGACAAATCTCACCAAAACGTAAACTGGCATCCTTTAACTCTATCTGATAAGTATCGGCCAAACGCTGATAAATCGCTTCAATATCAAGTTCAATCCAGATACTCACACCCGGCGCAAGCGATAATTCTGATTCATAAAAATATCGACTTTCTTTAATTCCTGCCGGGTCGTTGTCCAACACCATAAGCGTCGCTGTTTTCCCCTCTTCTTCAAGCAATAGATAATGTAACTCATCGGGTTCAGACTGACGAAACTGTTTACGACGTTGTAGCTCCGCACACCATGAAGCTTGTCCATTCCGCCACCAAAGGGCAGCGCAGTAACGAAATTCATTATCAGGATCACCTTGAAGTTCCTTCCACAAACGTCTGTGTTCAAGATCGGCCAAATTTCTAAAAGGTGGACCCTCTCCAGCATTATCGCGTTCCAAGATCCTTGGCAACGAACTGATTAGCTCATATTCGTCATGTTCTAATAACTCTTCTAAATCATGACTAACAAGGCAGTACTCTTCCGATTCAAACCCTGGCCGACAATAAACCGGACGTATTAAATTAACCACTTTAAGTGCCTCATAGTTTTTCGCCAGAATATACAGATTTGGCTCCTGCGGCTGTCTTTGTCGGTGACGTTGAATAAGTCCAGCAAGTTTTATCAACGAACACATTGAACTGGGTTCAGCAATAATCCAGTCATAATCATGATCACGGCCAATTTCAGCAATAGAGGTCGCAATTACCACAAAAATATGATGCCTTTCCGGTGTCTCTTCTAACGCTCTGCGGATTTCTGCCACTTGCCACAACGCCTCTTTATCGTAACGTATCAGCGTGGAATCCAATCGATGCTCAAGATGAGAACGTATCGCCATAGGATGCTGACTGTGATAAACGCAATAATGAATATGCACATTTTCAGGGACTGGTATCTGTAATAACCTCTGCGCCACAGCAACCAATGGATCAATATTTGCCATACGAATTAAGCCAATAGAAACAGTTTTACCTGATGGATGGCGCTGATAATGTTTCCTCCGTAATTTCAACATAGAGCGATACATTACCTTTGCCATAGCCTGAATTACGGCCTCCGCATTATAATCCTTAACCGTTATAGGCACCAATTTTGCCTGACGTAATAGCACCTGTTCTTCCAAACCGCCCATGCGCTTGACGACAAAGGCATCATGTTGATCTTTAAACTGCTGCGCATTAGTAACATCCAGTTGCGCAACATTATATTCATCGAACCAGGCACAACAGATATTCACCGGGGCACCGGGTTGACCACATGCTAACTGGTAATCCTGGCGCCCAGCCCGATAAGCGTTGAACAATGCCTGAGTGAGCGCTGGCGGCAATGTGGCGGATGAAAGCAATACCCGCGAACCGAGCAATCCGGCCCAGTTCACCAGTCGGCATAAAGCCGGTAAATCGTCAATATCAAAATCATCAGGCTCACCTAACACTAAATCAGAAGAGAGTAATCTCAGCATGGGGGCAATTTGCTTTCCCCCATGAATACCCTAGTAGCCGGAATTAAATGGTCGATGGTCGCGACCAACACAGGTGCGCTAAACAACTGATTAAGTTTATTATCTTTACGTAGCCAATGACTCAGACGCCCATTATCTAAGCTACCGTCATAACTAACATATTGATGTTCTGCAAATAACGCTTCCGCAGATATACTACCCACATCAGGCTCAAGCGCCTCTTGACGAAGTTGATGCAACTCTTTCACTGCCTGAGAGCCAATAAGCACCGCCAGTTCGTCTTCTTCCAGATGCAATCTTTTACGTAATGTATCACCGGTTTGTAACGTTAATGTTCGTAATCCCAAAGCAATAGAAAAACGGCATCCTTGTTTTTCATCCGCTAATCCATACATGATGCGTGCATTCGCAAACGTTTTACCACACCCAGTAGAAGCCATATTAATGCCAAAAAAAACCTGTTCTACTGAACGTTCGCGTAAAGCACACGCAACATCGAACGCCTGATCCTGCCAACGGTATTTTTCAGCTTTACTGCGTTGCTTAAATCCTTTATGCCGGGTAATCGCAGGCAGCGTTTTACGAATATGCGGCAAACTTTGTCCCAGTAATAAAGCATTCTGTCCAACACCAATACTGTGTTCATCTAATCGCTGCTTACACTTACCGGTGGTTCTCTCGGTGTTGGCAAAAACATCATAGTTAATATCCTGCCAGCCAAGAGTGGCAGGCAATAATGAATAATGATGATTGGCCAGTATTAAAACCAACCGGGACATATGGCTAATGAAACGCTGGTTCAGATTGCCATATTGCGATAATGACGTTGATTGCAGCGCTCTTCGCGCAAAATTTTGGGCTTTCTGACACCAAGTCTGACTGTGGATAGGTGTACCATTTGGGAATGTCCAGACATCACGCTTATCCAGATTACTCCAGTCCTTATTATCCATGTTGACTGAATTCCATGACGGTTCTAAGTGCTTCAACCAATTATCAATATATTCCAGTTGTGGCTCGTTTGAATAATTACGGTGAGAAGGATAAATAGGAAGACGATGATGAGAGAGGATTAGCCAAGCGACAGTGGTTGCCAATGGCGGTAAATCAGTAAAAGGGTTTGTATATTTTTTATCGATACCATCCTTAACCAAACGGGAAAGAATCTTATCCTCATCACTAGGCTCAATCTGACTTAACGAAATCAACCATTCCTTATCATTTTGCTTATCAACAAATGCCTGAAACAGCCGCAGAGATACCCACTCATGCCGGTACGGGTGAAACTTCCCATCACCCTGTAAACCTTGCTGGAATAACGCATTAGCTTTACCAAAATCATGGAATAATCCAGCGATAGCGGCCAATAAACTGATAGCTTCTACACTATGCCAATAATTTTCATTCTGATTTTCCAGCACATCACGTTGTGTCGTATTCGTGGGTACAACTCCCTGTGAGTTAAAGCGTCGCAAATTGCCGACTATCCATAACAGCTCACAATGCTAATGTATACGTACATTAGCATTATAAATTTTTCGGTGGAAGTACAATGCCGGACAAGCGACAAAGTTGATGCGCCCCGAAGCGGAGCATTACTTGTCTTTAGTAAGTAATGCGACTGAGAGCGAAAAATAGTATTGTGAAAGTAGCCACTGTTAAAATCTCTATAGGAGTGAATTAATGTGTTCGGACTAATCGCGTTAGATTTAATCGTTCTGTTTATGTTAGTTACCTTATATAAATGTGTTCTCATTGTTCCTCAATCAGACCAGTGGATCATCGAACGTTTAGGTAAATCTCACACGGTACTGAGCCTTGGGGCTGAATATTCTAATCCCGTTTCTAGATGTGGTGGCTTATAATATGTCGGCTAAAGGTCAGCTGGTCGAAATCAAGAATATCGATGGCATTACGCATGATAACGCAGTATTGAGAGTCAATGCTATCTGCTTCATTCGTATTGCAGATCCACAGAGAGCAGCTTATGGCGTGGAAAACTATGTGTCGACCGTGAAAAATTTGGTGATGACAACGATTCGAAATGTCGTAGGTGGTATGGAGCTAGATGAAACTCTGTCTAATCGCGACCAGCTAGCTGTTAAGTTACACGCTAGCATGGACTGGGGTCTTATCCTGCGTATCGTTGATATTTAGGACATCATGCCGTCTGAATCCATGCGTGATTCTATGGAGTAACAGGCAGCTGCTGAACGTGAGAATAAGATTTTTGATTCATAGGAGAAACTGGAATCCTCTCGTCTCGAAGCAGATACTATTCGGGCGCTTGCTGAAGGTCAGCGAAAGGCCAACAAAACACTATCAGAATCTATTTCTAAACCCAGTGGTGAGAAAGCCCTAATGTTCCAGTTAGCAACCAACTACATTAATATGCTGGGCACGCTGTCCACCAGCGATAGCGATAACAGTAAAGTCATTGCTATTCCAGCTGATGTTTCTCAGGTTGTAGGCGGACTGGTAAACACAGGGGCGCTATTATCGGCTGGTTCGATTGTTAATAAACAGAGTCATCTCTAATGGCTGTTTTTATGCAATGAGATCCCACATAATCGCTCGAATATTAAAGTAATGACATGAGAAAGTATCTTTTTTGTTTACCCGCGATTTTACTGTTAAGTGGTTGCAATTCAATAAGGCTTGGCCTGTCACTGGTCGAGAGATATGAACAGGCTTATCAGGATATGCTCACAAAGCCGTCTGAAGCAAATGTGAAACACTATATGGACCTAAGTAAAACCATCGCAGAGCACGATATGAAAGAAGCGAATGCAAAGGCCGAAGCAGCCACCCGGGAAAGTGATAAAGGCTTCACTGAGTATTTCCGCGCATATGGGAGTAACGGTTTTAAAAAATCCCCAAAATTAGGAGTCATGAAATGACGAATACAAAAAACCATGCAGATCCAGCCTTTTACACCGGTGCAGTCTGGGCTGCATCAGTGCTACTACGGCAAACCGGCAATAGTGACGGAACCCGTGAAATTCTTGATCACATTCCTCAACTGGATCGTGTGGCTGCGCTAAGCTGTGAAGAAGACCTCTTTCATTTGCGCCAGTTTGTGGATAAAACCCTACCATTGGGTAAGAATGCTCAGTATACAAAATTCGGCGTTGCACCATTGGATCAACTCGGGCGTGTCATTGATATTCAGGATACGGAACTGGAAAATTATACAGCCCCTGAAGGAAATGTGCTGTTTTGGTGCGTGTATGCCACGGATGCGCACGGTAACCAACACATATTGATTGATCGGTTGGATTATCTGGAGGAAGCACAAAAACTCGCAAAAACACTCTCTCAATAATTCAGACAACTATCTCGGTATCGGCTGAGATAGTAAATAAAACGAAATCAATACATTCAATTTGGAATTCCATTCAGTAATATCTTCTATTGCCCGGCAAACCCTGGGCTTTTTTTGTCACCAGACCAATTCATCGTACTTTTCATCTACATAATAATGACTTCAGCTTAAACAATCAGGAAATGTTGACGATGTATAAATACCACATACCGCAATTTGCTCACATCTGACTATGCCCATAAACAGCGATTCTGGAGGGTTACAACAGATACTGATGTAGATAGTGAAAACGAAAAATACCCAACGTCAGTATCTTAGATCAAGGTTGGTATAACGAGTGTTTGTAAGAAAAGGAATACCCCAGCAGATAAGAATAGAATGGTTTTTCTGTACTACAAAATCCTGGGCGTGACCTCCATTAAAATAAAGCCAAGCAATAAGGCTCCGAGTGTACGGAGTTACTTTTGTCCCTACGTATTACAACCCCTATGGGGATATTCGTACTACGAAACTATGAGCTATGGTTATACAGGTTGCGATTAAGAAGACTAAGGATTCGATGAAGTGGTGTGATAAAAAAATCAAAGCCCACTCCAGTAATGATTATATTTCGGCAGCAGAAAAAGAACACTTTTTCAAAGGATAGTCAGGGAAGGGGCAAACGGTATTGAACCAATCAGCTTTCATTTCCGGTCACCGGAAGCGGTCAACATGCAAAAAAACCGATACGCAGCAGAATTCGTGCTGACTAACAAAAAGTTCAGGAAACGAACGAAAGCCTCAGCATGAATTTAATTCCAAATAGCCGTGATGAATATTATCATTTCGAACAACATGCACTGGCTTAAGCTGGCATAATGATCACCTTTGCCTGGTTCACCCGGGCATCTTTTTGCCTTTTGAAAGGGCACTATTTTGCAGCCATTTTCGCTTACATGATAAATGGGTGTCTCATATTCTTACATTCCAAATCAAACCGTAAGATGATTTTTGAAAAAAGATGGCTATAGGTTATTCGTCAGCTGGATGGCTTCCGTAACATAGAGGGTATCAAGCATCGAATTTACTTTTTTATCGGAGGCTATATGTCCAGCAGAGGTATAAACAAAGTTATTTTAATTGGTAACCTAGGGCAAGACCCGGAAGTCCGCTATATGTCAAATGGCGGTGCAGTGACTAACATTACTCTGGCGACTTCTGAAAGCTGGCGCGATAAGCAGACCGGTGAAATGAAAGAGAAGACTGAATGGCACCGGGTTGTTTTGTTTGGCAAACTGGCTGAAGTCGCGGGTGAATACTTACGTAAAGGTTCACAGGTTTATATTGAAGGTTCTCTGCAAACTCGTAAATGGCAGGATCAGAACGGTCAGGAGCGTTACACCACAGAAGTCGTGGTAAACATGGGCGGTACCATGCAAATGTTGGGTAGTCGTGCTGGTGGTGGCAGTTTCCAAGATAGTCAACCGCAAGGCAGCGGTTGGAGACAGCCACAGCAGCAATCTCAGCAATTCAGCGGTGGTAGCGCTCCTTCACGTTCGGCTCAATCTTTTGCTCCACAGAGCAATAAGCTACCAATGGAAATGGATGCTGATGAAATTCCATTTTGAGCGGTTCGCTAAGCTGCTCAGTGTCTTGCAGGTGAAAGTCCTGCCGCAGTAGTTGGTTGATTTGACTGCGTAGCTATGGCGTACGTGTGGATGGTGACTGAAACACGGGAGCAACGCCGGATAAACGTGACCCCTGACCCAGACTGTGGGTGCGCGCAAGTATGCAGCCCGTAACGCAAGTGAACCTGAACAAGCCTCGTAAATTTCAGCCATACAGTTATGCTGGGAGAGTGTGGTGTAGGGTGATCTCGCCGAGCCTTTAGAGGGAGTGAATCCCCGGGAGCATAGATAACTATGTTACCGGGGTGAGCGAGTGCAGCCAACAAAGAGGTAACTTGAAAGATGACGGGTATATATAAAAATGTGAGTGCCGTAAATGGCGCTCTTTTTTATGCTATTTGCATTTGATTGTTCATCCAGAACACCAAAAGACTTCCATCCATCAGCTATTGATTTTTTTTCAAAGTTCTCCCAAAGATCTATCTGCTATGTCCAAAGCCCACTAAGGAGGTCAACATGGCAGGTAAAAAGAAAAAAGGTACTGATAGCACTGGTACTGCTCGGGCAACTCATGAGTTGAGTGAGTATGATAAGCTTAAATACGATTATGGAGAAGAGGCGGCCTTATCCGTAACGACTAGGGCATTTCAGCGCTATGACTCCTCAATCACTTGTGAGGATGTGCGTTCTACTGTGAAAGTCGTTAGCAGCCCGTACTGGCAATGTTGATGTTGCCGCTGAACGGGAGCGCATAGAAAGCAAAGCCAAAGCCGCTGTTACTGAAATGCTTAGCAATGTAAGTAACAAGAAAGAAGAAACTAAATGATTTCAATGGGGAGGATTCTCCCCATTGCCATTTTTACGGCAATGGCATTATTGCTTTCATCATGTAGAAATGATGAGGTGGATTTAAACGAGTACATAATCCCATAATCTTTTAATGGTCAGGTAAGAGCGATTGCAGGAATAGAACGGTTATGGCAATCGTTCCATGAGACAATAACGCGAAATCATGGTTGTCAATTTATGTGGCAATTGCTTAATTATGTTGATGCCTTTTTGGCATCGTTTTCATCACAGCAAAAGCCAGGAAGACAAAAAATAGGTGTAGCACAATTATGAAACCTTATTTATATCAAAAACAGGCAATTACAAAATTTAAATTACAGCCTCTAACTGGCGGTATCCACCTACCTTTAACTGAGACACGATTTGCCAATTACGTTAACGAAGAACACACATGGCGATTAAAATTTGATCTTTGCTGCAAAATAGAATTTAGTCCATTGAATAGATAAAAATCTATCTATAGTATTTTATCTTGAAGTGCCCTTATTCAATTTTTTTAAGAAGAAACAAACATGATTAAAACTATAGATACCAAAAATGCGCCAGCAGCAACCGGTCCATATTCCCAGGGAAAACAAATTAATAATGTGATTTACCTTTCAGGGCAAATTCCGATCAACCCAATAACCGGTAGCGTTCAAGGCACAACGATTATTGAACAGACTGAACAGGTGATTGCCAACATCAAGGCTATTTTGAAGTCCGTCGATCTTTCTCTAGAAAGCGTAATCAAAACAATGTGTTTTCTTACTGATATGGCTCATTTTGCAGAATTTAATTCAGTGTATGAGAAGTATTTCGTTTCTAAACCTGCACGTTCCTGCATAGCAGTAAAACAGTTACCCAAAAATGCCTTAATAGAAATCGAAATTATCGCTTTAGCGGAAAGCGTTTCACATTGTAGTTCTTAATGGAGTGCATACGATGAATACGAATACTGCAAAGAATACCTCTCTTATGATTGAAATGAGTTTTACGAAAGCTGCATGCGGCTTTTTTATTCCCTTATCAACTGTTATTGCATTAGTTCTTAACGGAGCGCCGATTGTCGTTGCCTTGCTGTCTGCCATTGTAGTTTCTTGCTTTTTCAGTCTCTATCTAGGCTATAAATGGGATGATATTCAAGAGTCCGCACTAAAAGGTGTTGCTCGTGTATTTTCAGCCACCTTTATGATGATCCTTGTTGGCATGATGATTGCTGTCTGGATTGAGTCCGGCAGTGTACCAACCTTGTTATACTATGGTATTAACTTTATCAACCCGACCTATTTTCTACCTCTGACCTTTTTAGTCTGTTTGATAACATCGATGACAATAGGCACATCTTGGGGGACAGCGGGTACTGTAGGATTAGCTTTGATCGGTGTTTCTGGTGGACTCGGCATACCATTGCCGATAACTGCCGGCGCAATTATCTCTGGTGCACTTGTCGGAGAAAAATTGTCGCCTATCTCATCAACGACAATATTAACGGCCGCGAACACAGGGGTTAATCTTATTGATCATATTATTTCCATGCTCAATACGACAATTCCTGCAACGTTGATTAGCTTATTATTATTTACTTACCTTGGCTTCACCCATATGGGGCACGCGGCTACCAGCGTCGAAAGTATTGTGATACTCGCTGATGGACTAAAATCCAACTTTAACATCAGTCCCATATTGTTAATTCCACCTGTGTTTGTCCTGGTTTTAAGTGCCATGAGAAAACCTGCAATTCCAGTGTTTATCGGTGGCATAGTATTAGGGGGAGTTTGTGCGCTGATTTTTCAAAAAACCTCATTCACCAGCGTGCTTAATGCGTCTATTAGCGGCTATAAAATTAGCAGTGGCATATCCAGTATTGATGAGTTACTAAACCGTGGCGGCGCAATCAGTATGGCTTCAACAGTATATCTGTGCATTTGTGCGGGTATGTTTAGTGGTATTCTTGATAAGCAGGGGATTTTATCCACCCTGATGAACAAATTACTAACATACGCCAAAAGTACTGGTGGACTGATTCTTTCCACAACGATTGCCTGTTTGGTTCTGATGCTTGGCGGTGCGGGTCAATATTGTACTCTTACCCTTCCTGGCGTCGCATTTCGCAAGTCCTATGAAGAACGAGATGTCCACCCCTGCGTCTTAGGTAGAACAATGGAAGACAGCGGCACGATGGTAGGTTCAATTATTCCCTGGGATGTTTCGGCTTTCTATTATTCGTCTATTCTCGGTGTCAGTATGCTGGATTACGCACCTTATACATTTATCGGTTACATGACCCCATTTATCTCCGTACTCTGTGCTTATTTGGGAGTCGGTGTCTTCAGAATTAACCAAGAAATTCGCCCTTTAACACTCAGAGCAGCAATCTGACAGGAGTTTAAAATGAATTATAACTTTGATACCCACCTTTCAAGAGAAGGGCTGTATACCGCTAAATGGGAATCTGAATTTGAAAGAAAGAATGATTATTCCCTGCTTCCTTTTGGTACCGCTGATATGGATTTCAAATCAGCGCAGCCTATTATTGATGCCTTAACGAGAACCGCGCAAAAAGGACATTTTGGCTACCCAGATAAACCAGCCTCTTATTATGCGTCCATCATTAATTACCATGCGCGGAAATTTAATTGGAAGATAGCAAAAGAGTGGATTCAAAATGGTGTCGGAATCTACTCTTCGATGGGGGCTCTTCTGCAAGAATTAACCACGGAAGGTGATGAAGTTCTTTATATGACTCCCGTCCATCATATTTTTGCCGAAATTATCGAAGTAAATAGACGTACCCCCGTTGAGGTGCCTTTGCTGGCAAAATTTCCGAGCTACGATATTGATTTTTTTACGCTAGAAAAATCTATCACTGAACGCTCAAAAATATTGTTTCTCTGTAACCCACATAACCCAATGGGGCGAATTTGGACTGCCACAGAGCTAACAAAATTACAAGATATCTGTATTAAAAATGGCATTATCATTATTTCTGATGAAGTCTATTCAGGTCTTTTATATAAAGGTGAAAGTTTCACACCCTTAGCCTCGCTTTCTAAAGCCTCATCAATGAATACCATTACGGTTACTTCAGCAAGTAAATCATTTAACCTGACTGGGTTAAAACATTCACTTGTTATCAGTGAGAACCCTGAGTTTAAACAAAAATATCTGACTGCCCAAAAACGCACTAATATGTTCTACGGCGGATCATTATTTGGGCAGGTAGCAACTGAAGTGGCATTCAGTATTGAATGTGATGAATGGACAGAACAAGTCATGGCGTATGTTGAAGAAAATTACCGTTTTAGCCAGCAATTCTTCAGCCAGCATCTACCTGAAATCAAAATATACCAACCTCAGGCAACTTATTTTCTGTGGGCTGATTTCAGCGCTTTTAATATGAGAAATGCAGAGTTAATTTCTTTTTTTGAAAACAGTGCTCATATCATTGTCACAAATGGGAAAACATTAGGTAGTGGCGGTGATAACTTTATACGTTTCAACTTAGGTTGCCCTAGAGAACAATTATCTAAAGGTCTTGAAAGGATTATTGTTGCTAAGTACAATCACTAAGTTTAAGCTCTATTTAAAAACAAACTTACAATGTAAAACCAATTAACGTCCAGAGGGTATAATGACAAGGAAATCCATCGCTAAACTATCACAAAATGATGAGATTATACTGGCATCATACTCCTCTATGTTGGATGCTCTTTCTGAATATTTTGGAAGCAGTTATGAGTTTGTTCTGCATCGTTTGGACAATCTTGATAAATCGGTAATAAAAATAGTTAATGGTCATTATACAGGAAGAGATGTTGGTGCTCCGATTACGGATCTTGCACTCAATATGCTCGCCAAAATTAATGATAGCTCAGCAAAGAAAGATTATATTTGCTATCAAGGCACAACTAAAAATGATGAGCCTTTACACTCATCCACTATTCTTATCCGTGGAGAGTATAAAAATCCTATCGCTCTTATCTGTATTAATTTTTACCTAAATACGCCTATGTATAAGTTTTTTAGCGAAATTTTCAACCGTCATAACGAAAATGAGAGTATCATTATGACAGAAAACTTTGCTACAGATGTTGATGAAACAATACGCGAAGCAATCTATAAAGCCAAAAGTCAGGTTGAACACTCAAAAGAATCTATTTCTGCATCACAGAAAAATAAATCTATTATTGAACTACTCTACAATGATGGAATTTTTAAACTAAAAGGTGCGGTACCTGCTGTTTCTCGAACATTAGGAATCGCAAAAAATACCGTCTATATGCATTTGAAAAAATTTGAATAATTCAATAGAGAACGCTGTTTTTTTAATACACATTCCCACAAGGTCATCGATACTACAAAAATCAGCATGAACACAAAGACATAGGTAAACTTCTTACGGATTGGGAGATGAAAAAGCCCGGTACGGACGAACTCTTCCTACAGACCGGGGTACTTACCGCTATCATCCACCAGATAAATCTGCATCAGATATCAAAGATGATGTTGCGACATCAAATGATACTCATAAACGGATGTGTAGTACGTTTGCGGGAATCGCGTAATTACCACAGCCTTGCCGTCATGTACTTTTACCGACAGGATCTGCTCACACAGGGGATCATGGGCTGCGTCGGATCTGAAAGCTATCGGTTCCCCCCTTAAAACCTGGTAATGTGTATTTTGTTAACAATCTATACCAAGATTTCTGCGCCAGAGGCATCCTGATGCTGGAGTATGTTTGTCATGTAATGCAAAAGCGTGATTATTCCATGTTAGATAATCTTGCTGAAAAGCACGCACCAAAGCTCCTGGAGAATTAACTTGTTTGGCCTGACCCGTTGAGAACCATGTTCCATTTAACAACAACATGAATATACTCCAATAACTCCAACGCTTATATATGTTCGTTTTTTGCATCTATGGCTATCTTCCTTATCTATTTTGACTCAGTGTTAGCCATATGTAAACGAAGTTCATCCCGCTTTTCATCTTCCGGGTAGCGTTTTATTTTTCTCCCACCTTTGGCCTGTGTACATTGGGTTTTTTGACTACATTACTGCCATAAACCCGATAGCCTCGCGTTTTTTCCGGCGCTGCCACTGTACTTTTCAGGGATAATTGATGATTGGTAGAACAGGTGTAACTGTCCTGCTCAGCATTATAGATAAATAACGATTTGGGGTAGATTTTTCGGTGGCTATGTCGGTTGGAATTTTCAGGACAAAACAGCCGGATTTGATACTTTTGTGTCTCAGCAATCACCGCGTCATGGAGATAACCGGCATCCAATAACAATGTGTCCGGGTAATATCCCGATAAATTTAAATTCTGCGCCAATAAATCCGCCATAACCTGTGTTTCACTGGACGGAGCTACGGTCTGGGCGACGATAATACGCCCAGTGTTGACTAAAATAGACGGTTTATAGGCAGTTGAAAATCCCTTTCCCCACCTGAGTTTCTGGACGACAGATTCTGGCTCTGTTGGATTAATACGCAGTAGGCTGCCATCTTTACTTTTTTTCATGATTTTCTTGTCGGTACCGTAATACTTCAGTGCCCTGTTCCAATTGCTTAATGCGTTTTTCTGTCTGCACAGTGGCAGGCACTGCTGTGAGGGCTCTTTTTTCTCGTGAAATCGCTTCCTGAGTCAAAAAATGATAATGAGAACACGTTGCCTCAATAACTTTTCCGTCACCGGCCAGACACGAAATCCCAGATTGGCTGCGGCGCAAAACAGATAAGATTAGTTCTTGAAAAAACATTCCCGTCAGGACAGTTTGATGCTGATAAATGAAGCGCCCAAGACTGGAGTGATCCGTGGGCGCACGCAAATATACAGCCCGTAACGAAAGTGGGCCTCGTAAATGCCAGCCGGGAAAAGTACTAATGATGGCAGAGACAACAGAGCTCAGCCGCAGGGAAGGGCTTCTGCTTCTGTCACGCAGGAGGTGCTGAGTGATTGCGAAAGAAAAGGTATGAGTATGTGACATAAGCTATATCTGACGGCCAAGACGGAGCCTAAACGTAAATTTTGAGTATTATACAACAAGGTATGCAGCAACCGCGTTTGCGGTTTGCCGTATGTACAAGTGAAAGCAAATAACGGCGCTGCTGGACGTTTGATGTCATTGAAATAGAAAATGGGTATTGACGTGAAATCCAGACCAGACTAGGGACCAAGCGGTATAAACCTCACTCCGTACGTAGGATATTTATACCCAAGACGGCAGGGGGAGTTAGGCCACTGAGAAAATAACCTC
This sequence comes from Photorhabdus aegyptia, assembly GCF_000612035.1. NCBI lineage: Bacteria > Pseudomonadati > Pseudomonadota > Gammaproteobacteria > Enterobacterales > Morganellaceae > Photorhabdus > Photorhabdus aegyptia. Next base: position 13,776 of record NZ_JFGV01000065.1, read on the forward strand.
AAATCAGAAGTCCACTCTACAAATCAAAAAAATTGTGTGATTTTCAATCAATGGTGAGATATCCTTTTTCGCCTTTCTTATATTTATCTTGAACAGTTCTAATCGAATATTTGTTTGCATGAACGATATATACAGCACATTGTCAGCCATTCAGAATAACGCTTTGCTGATTTATTCACGGATGTTTGGTATATGCACTTTCGGCAATTGTCGGGTTTTCGGTGGTCTCCGTGCATTTTTGCAGTGGCCTGATGATAACTCTGGAACTGGTAATTAGCTTTTATGTTTTCAGCCCGAACACACCAGAATAAGCTCTGACAAATTCTACAGTGACCGATGAGCGGTTGATGAATGATTTTACCGCAATGAATGGGAAGCTGTACTGAAAACTGAAAATCGCACTCAAGAAATTAGAAATCCCGGAGTCATCTTAAAAAATGGCGATCTTATTGATATTAAAAAAGAATATGGTTTGATTAAGTGAAATCCTGATTGGTCTGACAATTTCGTCAGCTGAACATACAGTGGTAATTTGATTTTTGATTATCACTTTTTATCAACAGAATAGAGAATATAGCAAAAATACAGTCCACTGCGCACGAGGGAAAATATGAGAAAAATATTGATATCAGTATTCCGCCGCTTAATATGGTCAAATCTTGCATGGGAGCAAAAACAGCATCTTGATGCGTTATATCAAATGCGGCATGGAAAAGCCCCTGAACATCCACATTCAACGGAAATGGAGACGCGCAGTCATGAATGATAAACACTCTTTGACAGGTCGTAATATTGATCTACTGGGCGCATCCCAGCAGGAATTTACTATCCTGACCGAAAATGTCCTCATGCGTGAAATTATCCTCAAGTTACGTGATCTGATGAACGAAGCCGATGGAGTGGTGATAGAAGACAACATCATTCCGTGGTCTTACGTGCTGCCACTAGCCAATTCGATACCTTCTACCGAGGGAACTGAAGCGGAAATTAAAAAATGGATGATTACAGCGTGCGAACTCTGGCAGCAAAAATATAACGCTTCCATTCAAGATACGCTGGCAAAACGTATCAGTTCTGATAGCACCATCGAAAATGACAACCTTTATCTTTTGAATATCAACAATGTCAACCATCTTATCTTTGATAGCTTGTTACCTTATGTGGATCTAGAAACCATGAAGGAAGCAGATCCTGAACTGGCAAAAACAGTGTGTGACATGGCCAACGTCATGGTAGCTATTTCGAAGGGAGCGGTATTGACCAACATTGTCAGAACAGATATCTATTGTGCTGGCGTTGATGACGCCTTGATGGCTCTCCAGAGCCGATACAACGAACTGAAATCTGCCGGTCAAGATACCGAATGGCTGGAAGAGGCAATGCAAATTATCACTGACAGCAAACAACAATCTCTCGACATTATTAATCAAGAGACAAAACGTAGCTGATGGGTACTGACTTAATTTTTTTACCCCTTAAATGATAAAGAACCTGAGCTTTATAAAAAGGCATACTCAACGTTTCGTTCTGTGTAGGGAAATACTACGGCCTAAGGCTGCGTTGTTAATCGTAATCGGTGGGGATATGAAAAAACAAATCAATCAGGAGCGTTCCTTTTCAAAAATGCGCAAATTTACGAAAAAATCTATTCGCCGCAAATTATTGGGCTATAGCCTTCGTAGTTACCAACTTAACGCTGAGGCCAAGACCATTATAACCGGGCCTTCTAGTACTACGACAGATACATACCCGTTTAGTTGGTCACACCATCAGCTGGATAGTTACATGGAGCACTTGTTCGCGCGTTGCGAATCACTAGTTTGTAACATCCGGAGCGTTAAAGAGAAGAGCTATGAGGGGGCCCAACGTCGAAATGTTACCTCAATTAGCAAACGCTATCTGGCTGTATAACGTCATCATCAAGTGGAGGAGGTATGGAACCGCAGTTTTGGTGGTTTTTCACCGAAAATTGCCATGTTACTGTCCGGTTTCTTACATTACGGACACCGCTCACACCAGATGAACGACAGTTCGATACACGCCCCCGGAAAAGTACTTACTCATAACGAGAAAAAAGGATAAATATACAGCCTGCCTTGAGCAGGCCTTTTTATCTGTCATTCCGCAGCTATATCTGTAATATACTGATTTCAAATTGTTTGTATAAAAAAATTCATTCGCTTGTTAATTCTTAATTAAAACAACAAATTACGAACGCGGTGCGGAATGTCGGTTTTATCACCATCACGTGTTGACAGAGTTTATTCCTTGAACCTCTAAAAACCAGAAGTCACCATAACTAAGCTCAATCGCTTGGATAAAGTGATATCTACGAGATGCCATAGGATTAATATTTCGTACTTTATACTCTTGGGATAAATGAGAGATTCCATATCTGTCATAACAAGTTCTATGTCTTCCTCAACATACTGTTTAAGAAAATGAAAATCCTCATAAACATTTTTCATGAAAATGTCTTGAACCCCAGCGTTTTCCCCTGAAGACCGTCAGATCTACTTTTCTATCTTTATTATTAACGCGAACGCCAGTTTAAAACTCTATTCCTAACTTATCATCACCACGAAAAGTAATAAAAAGAGGATACCCACGGTCCATTTTTAATAGCCTATTAAATAACTTATATGGACTTTCTAAAAATATATCAATGCGCCGATTTTCCGTTGCTGTTTTATGTTACACAGACACAGTGACTTCCAGCTCAGTTCTATTAGGTGTTAGGTATTCTGGCTTTGGTAAATATTTTTATGAATAAATAGCCCTGCGCATGAATTACTTTCAGTCCTAACAATGACAATCTACGGATCGACTTTTATTCAAACCCGGTAAATGGCATCAGATTTTGCTGGCGTCCCTTCAGAAAAAGGATCAGATACAAAATATCTTTCTGTAATGCTGAGTAGTAATGTTCCTCCGTTACGGTTATGGAAATACCTATTATTCATATATGGTATGAATGATATAAAAAATGCACTACGTTTTGTCATGCTTTTTCCTTCGAGCAGTTTTACCACCATAGTAAGATCATTTCGTCTCCGGCTGGAAGTCGCTGAATATATATGGGAGTTTTATGAAAAAAGTAACAGGTGTGATGTTGGCTTTGGCCGGGGCATCGTTCTGCGCAAGCGCCTTTGCGAATGTACCATTGAATCCTGATGGTTCTCCAGTGGCAGGCCAGTCGGTTGCTCAGTACCTGCAATTGAAAAAAGAATGCCCTGAATGCGTTATGGTGGCTCAGGACATCGTTAAAATGCGAATGCAACACTGCAAGCAGAACACTACGGTTGATTCGATTATCTTACAGGATCCGGTTTATAGCTACCTGAATAGTATCCGATTCCTCGTCAGTAACAACGGGGGATATACCAATTTTGTTTACACTTCCGCCCGACAAGTTGTTGAATCTAATGTGAACTGTAATGACGCCAATGACTGGATTCAGCGCAGTCAGAAGGTAATGGAAAAGATGTTCAATACTGGCAACTAATCGTTATCTCTTAAATTCCGTGAAAATAGGATTATTTTTGTCTGAAAATTTTGCCATCTACCCGATACTACGAACCACGGAGAATTCCTATCCGAACTCTATGTCAACAATGATCCATCTCTTCGTTGATACAGAAAGATTGCTGTACAGATCAGTGGTGATAACGATAAACAAAATGCGTATGAATAACTTTTCATACTTATCTCTCATTCATCAAGTTGTTTCTATGGCTGTTTGTTCTTGCTGATCCAGTTAATCAAATCCCGTTGGATGTCATTTCATGGTCGTATCATTGTGTTGTTTTATAGCTATGAGTCGTTTCAGTTTCACTTCAGATTGCTAAAGCGGGGGGCTTGGTAGACTATCGGTGACTTTCTCGCAATAATTAGCTAATGGAGAATGAGGACAGACAGAAATTCAATCCTGCTCTAGACTATGAGAAACTATTAGCTTATATACCCAATGGATTTCAAGATGGATCGCGACGGCAAGGGAGCGAATCCCCGGTCGCATAGATAACTATGCGACCGGGGTGAGTGAGTGCAGCCAACAAAGAAGCAACTTGAAAGATGACGGGTATAGAATGATGAAATCTGTCACATTATTTGGCGCAGAAATATTGCTTGCAATTCAATTATTGAGACTGTCCCTCAACTAACACATATTAAATATACATAAAATTGTCAGTCTAGGTCTAAAAAGTCGCAAATAATATTATAATGAGTCCTCTGCTAGAACCTCAGTGTGTCTATTCCGACACTAAAATACAGGTAAAACATGGCTAAAAATACGTAAGACGTTATAATGAACGGCCTTTTCTTATGTCAAATCACTCCATTCCCTCTCTAACATATTCATCCCCTATTTAGCAACTTGCCATTGTCAGGTAATTGGGTCGCTAGTTAGGCTTAAATTCACCCATTTCTACCCTTTATGACGTGACGGCCAAATATCGGATGGATGTAAGCCTAATTCAGTAGCGATTAATTCTTCTCCCTTTGGCCATGGACGATGTAATGCATTATTTAGTGTCGATGATGCTAATCCAGCTTTGCGGGAAACCGCTGAAAGAGTTGTTCCTTGTTTTTTGAGGGCTGCAATGATATCCGCTCGATGCCAGTCTTGATTCAAATTAGCTTTCACAACGATCCTTCCTTCTATTTAATGATTTCTTTTTGTTATAATAACTTTTGTAAATATTGTTTATTCCCTGGTGAATATAAAGAATAAAGTGATCTTAGGAAAATACATCTATGTGATAGTCCATTAAATACGCCCCACATTATGGGGATAGACCCATGATGTGGGTCTATCGCATATTCTGAAACAGTGATAAAAAATAGTCAAGATTAAACCATGAAAACCATTTTTATTTTTTATATATGAAGCCAAAGCGATTGATAGCGGCACGAAAGGAACAAAACTTAAGTCAGCAAGAGCTAGGGAAAGCATTAGGAATCATTGATTCAGTACAAGCGCGGAAAAAAATCGGGAGATATGAAACAGGATCTATATCTCCTACGTATGAAACGGCCTGTCAGATAGCAAAGATATTGAATGTACCAGAGTGTTATTTCTATATTGACGACGATTTTTTCGCCAAACAAGTTTTGATGTTATACAAAAATAACATTTCTAGCGATCCAATTATTGCACTAAAAGAAAGAAATCAGGAATACAAACAAGCACTAAAGGATATAAAACACACTATAAATTCGCTAAAAGACCTCTAGTACTGCAAACAGTTTTATTAGGGCTGAAAAGCTACATTCTGAGGTGTCAGCTTTATAGGCTGGCACCAGTTCCGGCTTTCTATCCAGTCAGGCATCACTGTCTGCCTTTCATTACATCATTCAGATTGCTCAAGGCTGGAACGATGATGAATGGTAACAAGTGTTAGTTCAGTGATTCCTTTATCAAAGTACCCGCATTTTTTAACTGAGTTTTTGTGAGCAACTCTTCCAGGACAATTGTACAAGTTTCAGTTTTGGCTGTTTGTTACCGTTCTTTTAACGGAGCAAATTTACGGCTTATACAGGTGTCTGTCAGATTACATCTGGCTTAAATTCTTTTCAGCCCAGATATGCTTGCCATCAAGTAATGTTTCCAATGGCGTCCGGCCACAGCACATTGTCCGCTGATGAGTTTGCAATAATACAGTCATTCATCAAGGTCTAACTGTAATGTTTTGAGCTCGCTGTAGAGTTTCTTGCGGAACGTTACCTGGTAAAACGCCTGCAATATCGTCTTATGGAACCGCTGGCAGATACCGTTGGTCTGCGGTGACATTGCTTTTTTTTCATATGGTCTATGTCGTTAATCGCAAGATAGAGCGGGTAATCATGCTACTCTCTGTCGATCAGTATTCTCAGCACTGGCAGGCCATGAGACTCGTAAAATAGCATTCAGTAAGTCTGCCGCCGTAATAGGGGTTTTGGTGAGATACAGCTTGCAGTGAGCGGCCTGGGAATAGGCATCGCTGGTAAATACGTCCCACTCTTTTCAGGTGACCAACATAGAGTGTGTCCTGCGACCCCAGATAGTCGGAATGAGCGGTTTCAATTTCACCATAGGCCCTCATCACTGACTTTACGCTCAAGCGCAGCTATTTGGGGATCAGTTAACTCAATGCCGTCACGGGCAATTTTTTCCTCCAGCGCTTTCAGGCGTCTTTTAAAGCTCTCAAGATCGTGGCGTAACCAGACAAGAGTGAACACCACTACCGGAGATAAATACGCCATATCATCCATATAACGAAAATACGCAAAATACGAACTCAAGCAGATACAATATGTAGGCAGTATGATTACTAAATCGCAATCCAAATCGGAGAATGTTAGTTTTGACTTTCTTTCAATTGAGTTATCAAATGACAAGGATGTTGCCAACCATATCAGTTTGTCTGAAATTCCTGCTGATGAGGCAGATCAGTATGTGGTAGTAAAGTTGCCAAGAGCAATTGATTATCATGATATTAAGTTGGCAATAGCTAGTGCAGTGACCGCTGTTACTATATTCAATAAGAACAACCATCGGTCTGTTATGACCGAACCATCTCCAAAAATTGGATTTGCTTCCCGTAATGAAACACACCTTGAAAAATTAAAAAATCAGATCATTACTGACTCAAAATGGCTGACTGCAAGTGAATTCAGCAAATGAGTCGGGTCTAAATCAGTGAATCCCAGAGCTGCGGCAAATCGTTTGAAAAAGTCGAAAAAAATATTCGCATTGCCAATTAATGGCAAAGACCTCTTCCTGTCGTATGCCCTAGACGAAAGCGGCCAACCGTTACCGGTGATAAAGAAAGCTATTGAGCTATTTGGGGACAAGAAGACCCCTTGGGCAATAGTTATCTAATTCGGCACACCAAATAGCTGGATCGGTGATAAAAAACCAAAGGATCTTTTATTAACTCAACCTAATGATGTTTACATGGCAGCCAAAGAAGAAGCTGAAGAGGCGCGTCATGGCTGATGATAAAAAATTCCGTTAAACCGCGCCGGTATATCTGTTGATCTAGGTAAACTAAATAATGTTTCATAATTCTGCTACACATAGCCTTCTTCAACCCATTGTTATACATAGGATTATGAGTGGCATAAGATGTAGCGCTATTTTGGAATCTTATTTAGATGATTTAGCGTACAGCCAAATTACTCCACAAAAAGATATCGAGTATGTAGATATCAATCCACGGATACTGAAGAAATGGGGGATTATTCAAAGCCAACTAGTAGAATCAGGAGCATCGGATTATCATATTACTCAGCTCTGGGCAGAAAAAATTTATCATGACAATTCCGATGCTTAGGCAATTCGATGGCCCTCTAAGCAGCACGGCGGTAAGGCAATAATAATTTTTGGAGATCGGGTGGAAGAAAAAGATTTGTATGTGTCTCTTGAATCTGAACCAGCCGCTACTTCTAAAGTTAACGGAAAACTTAAAGAGTTTGGAATTGGTTTTGATACCTAAAGATATGGCGTGATCTACGGCATGTCTGTTATTGAAAGTCTGAATTGTAGGGGAGTTCCATCCTCTACGACGGTAGTGACATAGCTGAGCATGATCCTGCCTCCAGATAAACCAATCAAAGGGCAGTATGATGCGGCAAACCAGCACGCCAGCGGTACACTAAATATTATAGTCAGAATATTTATGGTGATGCAGAGAGTAAAAGGAACAAATACTCCATTGCATTCAATATGGTCCATCGGATTTTCAGGTGATATATCTACTTGCCAGTTTAAGCATGGCTGTTAAACGAGAAGGGAGAGAAAGTTATGAGATCATCACCGAAAACAAAACAAAATAAGGGCTCTCGGTGCCAGTCCAACCTATCCACAGAAGAATTGGCCCAGTCTAAAGAAGTGGATCTAAGCCTGATTGCCAACCGACGACTGGTCATTTTCTGGGGAGTGCTTGGCCTTTTTATTTTAACCAGCCTGAGTGTTCTTTTACTGAAGCAGAAAACCGTAAAAGAGAGCTGGGATGTAGGTGAGCTGGTGAAAGGTATTAGCGTTTCTGACTATTACACCAAAGAGAATAACAATCTGACCACCACAAAAGGCACCTTTATGGTAAAAGCTATTTTCACCAGTTTTCCCGGAACGTAGGTGAGAATGCAACAACATTATGACGGCCATTATTATATCTGCGGCCATACTGCCGAAAGCTGTTTTTCTATACCTGAAACACAAGGCGTGGAAATTCGTCAGAAGATACTGAAGGATGACAATAAAGTGGATCATTAATCATCAATTTTAAAATTAATCATAATATGGTAATTCATCCTGTAGCTCAGGTGATCAGCAAGCTGGAAGAAATGAGCCTTAATGACAGAGCAGACATCATGACCGTAGGCACTATGACTGGAAGTCATTTATGGCCGGGTAGAATCGTACAGTGAAATACTCAAGATAGTATCGGAAAGGATCATCCTGTCACTGGAAGCTCTATGAAGTAATGAAAAATCAGTCAATCTTTACCGGATTGACCATTTGCCTGACATCACGGATGCGTACTGTTGGGATATCCATGCTGATTTTGACACAACATCACTTTTCTGCTCACTTTTTTGTATGCCCAGTATGTGGCGTAGATTCCCTACATAATCAGGAAAGTACGCTGCTGTGACTGTTCCTGAAACGAATGAAATGAAAATCTGAAGATATGGATATGGAATTTTTGCTCGACTTCATATAACCTTAGCAATTATATAAAAATACTCATACTCGTTGAGTTCCTTTCTAGTTTTACTACTTATTCGATGTTCTATCCAAAGGGATAGTTTTACCGGCGCAACACGGTGAGAAAGAGTAGTAGGACTCCAGAAACAAGAGCTGTAGACAAAGTGAGATGGTTAAATACCTCATATACCCCGTTAGGACGGGGGTTTTTTTTGCCTTTCGACAACCAGCCTGCTCCGTTCTCCCGTATTTTGTCACCCTCCATCCCCGATGGATAATATTTAAGGGGGAATCATGATTGACCTGCCAGTTATTCGGGTAGCTGGTCACTACCCCTTATTACCGGCGCACCGGATGATAACAACACCTCTTTCATTGCGCTCCAGACGCGACTGAAGTCAGAAATAGCATCTTTGAGTTGGATTTATGGCCGCAGGCCTTTAAGTGCCTCGCATTAAACGGTGAGATGTAGACCACAAAACTCACCAATTTTACCCCACTAACGGTGAACTTCAGCGCTTGACAGTTAATGAATGCAAACTGCCTGCCGGTATACGTTTGCTGGAGTTCAGCATCGGTGAACGCTGGCTGACGCTTCAAGCTGATTTTCTTCAAGTACCTGCGAAACAGTTTGAGCCATTCGACCGCATACTGATGAACCCACCGTACTCAGAAAGTCGCTGGAAACAGCATGTAACGCACGTTCGTCAGGTTGTAAAGCCAGGTGGCCGTATTATTGCCGTCCTCCCGGACTCCACTGCGGATGAAAAACTTCACAATATACTAGAGGAAGACTGTGACATTAATGACCTAGGCATCTATGAACACGCCTTTGAGTATGCTGTTACTATCCATAATGCTCTTTTCCATCGACATTTGCGGCTAAATTTCGTCACCTGAACCCCTGAGACTAAAATCAAGTCACGATTATCTGAACGAGTGATCGTAACTCACCTTCCTGTTTCTAATTAATCACAATTCTATGAATTGGTAACTGAAAACTATGTTTTTTCATTGTCGAATGAAACTGCAAAAGTACCTTGAAAGAATCACATAATGTCTGGTGATACTACATGTAGAATCACAGGAGAACGGCCAAGATTGATCAGTGAAACAGACTATCGATTGAACGGTAGACTGATGTCATTTTCTCCGGTTGCTACAAAAGAAGTTCCTCATAGCTCTTGTGGCATTGTCTTCCCGATGGGAAATGGATTTACCAGTAGGAATGAGATGCTGTTTCTGTAGGGAGAAGGATCTGATCTCACGATTCCAACAAGTACATCCATCAGGAAATACGATGACGTTATATACCAACAACCGATGAGATACTGAAAACCTTGGGCATTGATCGCCTAATATTTGATGCCGTCATACGACTGGCAACGAAAATCCACCGCCACCGGCAATGACTTGTGTTTATTTAATGTACTGAAGAAGATAAACAAAAAAACGGTGCGGCTAAAACTGGGCTGATAAATGGGGACGTTTTGCTCCCTTTGTTGTTCTTCGTTGTCAGAACATTCGTGAGAAAATTAATAATGTTTGAGTCACTTTGGGGACGTAATGTTGGGTTTTAAAAATTATACGGAAACTATCCTGAGGGGATGTCAGAACATCTCGTTATGGAAAAAATAATTGGAAAGTAGAAGAGAAGGAGAGTGAGCTTAGTAAACATGAAAAGAGTTCAAATGGATACAACCAACCTCTTATCACCTAAGATACTAGGGGAAAATGCTCATGGGGAATTCTATCCGGATCCAACAGCGTTAAACGTTCTATTAGAACAGCATATCATATATGTCATTGTTTATGTTGAATAAAATTTTTAATGATGATTCTGACCATAAGTGACAAAGTGTTTCACAATAGCCTTAACTTAATCGGATCTAAACAGGAGAAAGTATGCCAGCTACACCTTCACCGCTAAGATATCCAGGAGGAAAAGCCGCGATCCAGAGGATGATTTCGGCTATAATTTGTTCAAACAACCTTAATGGTGGACACTATGCAGAACCTTATGCAGGTGGAGGAGGGCTTGCTCTATCATTACTGTTTAACCAATATATTCACGAAATCCACCTAAATGATCTTGACCGTTCAATTTGGTCATTCTGGCATAGTATATTGAATGATACCGAGAAATTTATTGATAAAATAATGACCACAGATATCACAATAGATGAGTGGCATAAGCAGAGAGAAATACAAAATAATAAAGACAACTTTAATAATTTCGACTTGGGTTTTTCTTCTTTTTTTCTGAACAGAACTAATCGTTCTGGAATTATATTGAAAGCAGGAGTAATGGGTGGTTTAAAACAAAAAAGCAAATACTTCCTTGATTGTAGATTCAATAAAAAAGGGTTAATTGATAAAATAATAAGGATAAACAAACACAAGCATAGAATACATCTATATAATATGGATGCTATTGATTTTATAAAGGAGATTGATTTAGTCATGCCTGAAAAATCTATGTTTTGTATAGATCCTCCTTACTTTGATAAGGGTCCTTCTCTCTATACTAAATTTTATAATACTGAAGACCATGAAATTGTGTCTAAGACTATTTTAGGAATTAAACACCTATGGGTGTTAACTTATGATAATGCTAGTGAAATTAATGAATTATACAAGGATTGCAAACGTTTTACATACTCATTAAATTATTCTGCCGCAAAAAAGAGAGTCAGTACAGAATTGCTAATAACAAAAAATAACATTATCATTCCAGATGGGTTAAATATAAATGAGGTAGTTACTACGGTAGCCTCTGAAAGGATAATGAACTTGCCTGAATGTATAATCTAATCAGATATTTTAGCCATAAATAAAATGTGACTAATTTTTTAAATCTGGCAGAGAGAGCTATCCTTAGTTGTCCTTGTCGGTTTAATATAGAAGTAACGTTCTATAACATCATTGATTATTAGAATAAAAATCCTTAACGTGAGTTTTCGTTCCACTGAGCGTCAGTCCCCTAACATAACCTGATATTCACGATGAGGTAGAGGCTCCGTAGCTGTGTTTTTTGCGGTCAATATATTTAAACGGAAATGAGAACTCGGGGGGATTAAATGTACGTTTTTACATACGCCAAAGTCGACATTAAAGAAATGAATCCAGTCATGCTGGACTCCATGAAGTCACTCTTCAGCTTTTATGGGTTGTTCATGCTACTCGCACCTGTAGTGATCGGCGGTGGTCTACTCACGTTCTTCATGCAGAGTGTTACGATGGATATGGTCGGGTATGTCATCCTCCAGCCGGTGATATTGAGTGTGTACTCTATGATGCTACTGACCCGTTACAAGATGGGGGAACCAAGTCTTGGTTTTTGGCGTGAATTGCGCAATATTCTGATAACTATCCTCTTAGGGCCACTAATGACAGTCATCCTGATTATTCTGCTCTGGGGGCTACGTTCGTATATCTCTTCGGTCTACGCCAGCGACATAATTCCGGATGCAGTGACAGTGGAAGTGCCTACATCACTGAAAGCCGGTCCGATATCCACAAACGGTATTCTGGGGATATTCCCAATTTACTTCAACATGTTCAGTCTCGCTGCTTTCTCTACCTTTTTGGGTATGCCAATGCTGCTGATGTTTCTCCCGGCCATTGTGCGTTGTAATGCGTCTTTATTTAAAAATATCGGCATAATACTGAAGGCCATATTCCGTAATTTTGGGATCATGATAATCGTATCCATCCTTGCAATTTTCCTGCTATCTGTCTGGAGTTACTTCTCCCTTCGGTATGAATGGGTGATTCTAACATCGACAGTGTCTATCGCATTTTTGTCCGGGGTGCTTTATCGGATCACTGTTCTGGCATTACCACACCAATAGTTCAATCATCTGGCCGGGCAACCGACCTATCATCTTTGAAAGGTTATAATGAAGACCATTTATCCCAAACTTGCGCTATATCTCATTCTGCTAATCAGCCAGTTTCCAGCACACGCTGGTGGGAAAGGAATTAAGAGTAAAGATGCTGATCGGTACTCACGCTTCTGAAATCGCTGCTGCTATGGCCTGTAAAGGGTACATAGATGGAGGCGCTGCACGCATTAATCTGGCGATCACTAAAACTGAAGATGCCCTTAAACATGCCACCAACAATGCAGAAATGGCAAAGCACCTGACCGAGCAAATTCATCAATCCATTATTGAAAGCCAGTTCGATAAGCAATTCAAAGAACAATTCGATGAAATCGGTGCTGATAAATCCATGCGCATGGCAAAGTGTGTTCAGCTGGTGGCAGGCCATGCTGAACGCTCCGCTGAGATTGACTATCAGCTGGACATTCAGTAGCAAACCGGATTGCAGCCCTTAACAATATCCAAGAAGCGCTTATATTTTGAGGCAACATACATGGTAAAGAACAAATTCAGGATCACCCACACTTATGCAATTAACAAAGCGTCTTTCTATGGTGTGAAAACCAACCTTTCACTAACTGAACTGAACCATATACTAGCCTACCTACAACTGATGCATTTCTCTCTGCCCAATTTTTCATTCTTGGATGATGATATTGGTGAACCAGACGCAGTTGTACTTCTGCATAATATTTATGGTGTAACTCCGTTAACAGAAGAGGTGGAAACGGATGGGGTAATCGATCTGGGAAAGACAAACCTATTTACTTCTGAAAGCCCCGGAAATTATGAAACCTTATGCTCGTCCTAGCGTTTTTGCTGGTATTTTGCGGCATATGCATACCGTGGGAACGAAAATACTACCTGACCTCGTAAAAAAGGATACACAAAGACATCAGGACGCCATACTTAACCTTTCTCGCCTAGAACATGTCTTGATCGGTGTACCAGTAAACCCCGCATGGGGATGGGTTAATCTCGTGGGAGATCGGCTTGACAATCACATCTATTCCGCTCAAGAACACGCTGATTTATACGCAGTGGAGAACCTGAAGACATAATCTGTCCTCATTTGCTTGAGGCCATAACATGCGATACTGATACCTATTTTTGTGTTGAACTACAAATGAGGATTAACGAGGTAGAACGCGAGGTCAGTACGCCAGAACTCGTTAACAGATGATGTTTTGTGCTGAACTCTGAGAGTATAGATAATCTATGAGCAATTGCAGACCGAACTATTCTGACAATAGATCCGAATTCTAAACAAAACCGGAAACGCCGGTAGGCTGGTGCTTCGGAAAACATTATAGGGATAGAACACGAAGGCCGCCTACACGGCCATTAAGAAAAAATATCTTTATGTTAAGGAATTATTTTTATACAGTCGATGCAACTGGTATCCATTGATTAATACAATGAAACCGTCAAGTACTGCAATAAGATATGCTTTTATAATAATTGCGTAAATTGTAATTATAGTGATCTCAATCATACTCAGAACTCTTAAATAGAGAGTGTTTTTGGAAACAAATGATAGGATCACAGTTACTAGCCGACGAATATATCCAGCATCATCTTAATTGTTTCCTAAGAAAGAGAAAAATTCATTGAGCACTCCTGCTGAAACTGTAATTTAAAGCTATTTAAACGACAATATTCTTCTAATTGAAAATTAGAATTAATGCTTGTTTCATGATATATAATGTCTATGCAACTTCCATTTTCATGATAAAAGGCATCTTTTCACAAAAATATGATTAAAGGTTTTGTTCTTTCCAAAATATATATGTTTCAAGCGAACATACTCTTAATTTATTCCTTATCACACTTTGATCGTGAATAACGTATTCTTTTGCAAACTCAGCTCCATCCCAGGGGAGTTCATTATCATATCGCCCTTCATAATCAAATGAGCTGTGAAAATTTTGAAAATCTTTACATGCTTGATTACCGAAAATCCAGCATGAATTTTTATCCTTTATTCCCCAAGGTTCATTACTTTGCCGCATAGTATTAATAACTTGAGGTGAAATATTTAATTCTCTGGAGTAGTCCATAATGAAATCCTAATATTTTTATATGGTTTTTTTATAGGAAACTTAAGTGTAATTTTTGAGCATTAATAATTATTTAATTACTACTTAATTTTCTTGCTAAATTAATAATTGAATGCGTTTTCTGTTATGAAATCTATTGCTAAAATTAGATATGCAATAGATAAAAATAAATATCATATTGAAGGTGATAACAGGAGACAAAAATGTACTCCATTTAAAGTTCATAAACATAATTACCTATTTCGTTGTAAAAATAATAACTTTAAATTGAGATATTCCAACTTCATAATTTAATCATAATAAAGGATTCCGCTCAGCAGAACCCCTAAGAAGTTTTCTTATTTTAAGTATCTGCTAGGCCAAATTTCACTAGGCCTACAGTTTAATGCGGTAGCAATAAGCTGTTCACCTTTGGGCCACGAACGGTGCAGCGCATTACTTAATGTGGATGATGCAAGCCCCGCTTGTCTTGAAACAGTAGAAAGATTTGTTCCTTGTTTTTTTAATGCTGCAATAATATCAGCTGGGTGCCAATCGTCTTTCATTCTTCCTCCTAGTTTGGTTATTCAAGGTACTTTGCAGATTAATATCTTTATAATTGTTACAACTTTTTCCCTGAGTCCGCCTTGGCGGAATACTAAAAAATAAATATTATAAATTAACTTGAATTGATTAAAATGTTCAGAAAGTTTAGTGATTTTTGTAAATGCTGTAAACGTATTAAATACGTTAACGGAAGTCTTTAAAGAAACTCGTCAATTACGGAGAATAATACCAACAAATGATGTTGTTTATTCAATATGATTATGAAGGATTTAGACTTGTAGATCTGAGATTCTCGTTGAGGCCAAAACTAAGTTTCTGATAAAATTGACTGAGTGTGATTAACAACATCCTCTTCACTGCTTTACCAACACTTTCTTCATTCTGTCATTAAGTCAAAGGTGCATAATCATCACCAACACCAGCTGTCTGATGGTTATCTCCCAATCCGCAATAGCCTAGCGTCAGTTCTGCCAACTGACTGAGCTAAAAGTCATCATCTAATCATAAAAGATCATTTCTTATCAAAAATTAACGAAAGCCGTTATATTTCAAGTGATTCAATCCTGAAATAAATCATTATAAATGTGACTCACATCACACAATAAAAATAAAACAATAAATTTAATTTGAAATTATTAATGTTGATTATTAAATGATTAATATTAATCTATTTTTTATACAATTCTGTCACAAAATAATCACATTGGCTTGTTTTTTGCTTCTCAATATAACCCCTTGTT
>NZ_JFGV01000064.1:0-30078 GCF_000612035.1 Photorhabdus aegyptia
GCGCGGCAGGCGGTGAATTAGCGGCATCGGCCATTGCCAGTGCGCTCTACCCGAATAAGAAGCCGGGCGAGCTGTCGCCGGATGAGAAGGAGAAAATCAGTAGTCTGGCGACACTGGCGGGAGGACTGGCGGCGGGACTGGCGACGGATTCGACAGCAGGCGGCATAGCCGGGGCGCAGGCCGGGAAGAATGCGGTTGAGAATAACTCACTGGCAGGTGACAAAGCCCGAAAAACCGTGAAAGAAAGTAAAGAATGGTGGCAAGCGCAGATCAGAGAAAAATTGGGTGACGGCACCACATCACAGATGATCAATGGTGCACTGAATGCGGTTGGTGATACCGGTGATTTTGTGATGGCTGGCGGGGACTATGCGCTTGATGGCGCTATGGCGCTTGCCAGTTGTGCAACAGGTAGCAACTACTGTCAGACGGCCTTAAATGATGTTGAGGGCAAAAATCAGGCTGTCGCCGGAAGTGTGAAGTCGTTAATGAATGGTGAGAGCTGGCAAGCCATCAAGGAAACGGCTAAAAAAGCGAGTGAGGGTGACCAGAGAGCGTTAGAAGCGATGGGCAGCATTCTTATCAGTGTCATGACGAAGAAATCGCCTACGCTGGATAAAGTCCCGGTCGTTGTCAGCAAAACTGAAAACTCGCTTCCTCAATGGACTGCTGGAGAAGGTAAAGTCAGTCCGAAAGATCAGGGCGTAGTGACGAATGTTGAGCATCCAACCGGTAAGTTTGATGGTAAGTCACTACCTTATGAAAAAGAAACAATTTTTGCAGATGGAATTCATTTTGCTTTAGAACAGAAGAAACATCTGACTACGTTTGATGGGATAACTAACAAAGGAGTGTATGGAACACATAATGCAGATTTGTTTATCCAAGCGGCATCTGAAAATGGCATCAAAATCCTTAGTCAGACTCCAACAAGTATGAAAGGTATCACTGATATTTCGTATCAATTGCCAAAGAAAGATAGAACTGGAAAAATTATTGAGGGTGAGTACAAAGGTGGTAAACCGTTAACGAAAACAGTATATGACCCGAAAGTTTTCTCTGATCAAAAAATGCTAGAACTAGGTCAACAAGCTGCTTCTAGTGGTTATAAGCAAGCCATTTCCCAAGGTCGAAGAGAATATAAATCAACAGCAGGTGGTGTGACATTCCAAGTCTATCTGGATCAAGAAACAGGTAGGGTTATGAACTTTTTCCCAGCGGAGAAATAAGAAATGAACAATAAACAACTTTTCGAAAAAAATGATTACGACAATGATCCTGAATGGGAAATGATGAATAAACAACTTTTCGAAAAAGTAGACTATAACAATGACCCTGAGTGGGTGATGAAAGAATTTTTTAATTCTATATATTTACAACGTAAGTTTTTATGGGCTTTACCATTTATTGTGAAAAAATGTGGATGTTGTGTTAATGAAACTGATTGCACTTTTCCAGATTTAGAAGACTCAGATCCCGCATACCATTTTGAAGGAATTATGTTCAGTGTTTATAGTGGGGAAATTATCGTTCCTGAGTCAGTCGGTTTTGAGTATGTCAGAATAGCATGTGAAAAATATCTTCAATTACATCCAGAAGATGCAGATCAGGTAAATTCATTACTCACTCAATTGCCTTGTTAACGCCAGATCCCAGCCAAGTGCTGGGATCTTCCTTTTTAGCCGTCAGCCATTATCAACGGTCGCGGTAGGAATAGCCGTTACTGGCTACCCCCGCACAGATCCGGACGTGCGCTACTAACGCATCCGGCTCCTACCTCGGGTGTTTGGCGTAAAAGCGCAGCAAAGGATAAGGATGCACAATTCGGGGGGACGGTATCCATTTATTCCCTAGCTGACTGTAACGGGCCCACGTCATTTTGTACCGCTGGCTTCGCCGTCTCAGTGACTTCAGCCACATCCGCTTCACTTCTTCCACAAATTGACACAATAAAGACCTGACTACCGACCCAAAAACTCACAAGGTCGATGTCGTCACCAATACTCTGGCCCATGCCATTCTGGGGGCAGTGGCCGCCGAAATCAGTGGTAACAATGCGCTGGCGGGTGCGGCAGGAGCAGCGGGCGGTGAACTGGCTGCCCGGGAACTGATGAAGCACATTCACGGCGAAAATGCTAAAGTCAGTGACTTAAGTGAAGAAGAAAAACAGACCATCAGCACTCTTTCTACCCTAGCGGCGGGGCTGGCCGGCGGCATTGCTGGTGACTCCACCGGAAGCGCCGTTACCGGGGCCCAGGCCTGTCTTTCCTACACAAATATTTTAACCCGCCCCCGCGTTATTGAACTTTTCCCTCATAGATTGATCTCAATAAAAAACACGACTTGAGGTAATCTTTATGTTTTCAACCTGCGCCGAACAATGGGCAAATGACACATTTCAACATGCGGAATTAGGTGATAAACGCCGTACCAACCGCCTGGTGAAAGTGGCCTGTTCGTTGGCTAACCATATAGGACAATCGCTCGTGCAATCTCTTGACTCTCCTGCCGATGTTGAAGCGGCCTACCGACTGACCCGAAATTCCGCCATTGCGCCTCAGGCCATAGCCGAAGCTGGATTTACCGCCACCGTCGCTCACGCTCAACGTTATCATTGCCTGTTAGCGCTGGAAGACACGACAACCCTGTCATTTTCCCATGCGTCGGTCACCGATGAACTCGGCTATACCACCTCAAAGGAAAAATCCCGGGGCATGCAGGCACACTCGGTGTTGTTATTTGCGCCTGAAGAACAACAGGTCGTGGGGTTGATAGAGCAACAGCGCTGGTGTCGAGATGTCAGTGATTATGGCAAAAGCCGACAACGCGACACACGCCCTTATGAAGGGAAAGAGAGTTATAAGTGGGAACGGGCCTCACAAGCCGTCGACAGCCGGTTAGGGGAGCAGATGGCCAGCGTGATTTCTGTCTGTGACCGTGAAGCCGATATCATCGAATATCTGCGTTATAAAACGAGCCAAAAACAACGTTTCGTCATCCGTTCGATGCAAAACCGGCGTATAGAGGAAAGTCAGGATAAACTTTATGACTTTATCAGCCGGTTACAGAGTGCTGGAGAACGATTAGTTCAGGTCAGACAGAAAGGCGGGCGTCAGGCGCGTGTCGCGCATTGTGATATCAGTTATGCCGAAGTGACATTGAAAATCCCCGAAGGAAAAAGCGGTGAGGCGGTGCGGATATTTTATGTCGGTTGCTACGAAAAAGGTCCGGAGGATGGGCTTTGCTGGCATCTTCTGACCTCCGAACCCGTCAACAGTCAGGAAGACGCCCATAAAATATTCAGTTATTACGAGCGCCGCTGGCTGATAGAAGAATTTCACAAAGCGTGGAAAACGGGCGGCACGCCGGTAGAAGCGCTGCGTATGCAAAGCAAAGATAATCTCGAGCGCATGATAGTGCTGCTGGCCTTTATTGCGGTACGAATACACCAGCTGCGTTTTATGGGTCTGAACAAAGAAGAGGCAGAGAAAGAGAGCTGTGAGACAGTATTAAGCCCCCTGGCGTGGAAATTACTGTGGTCAAAACAAGAAAAACGCCGTGTGCCGAAAAAAGCCCCGAGTTTGCATTGGGCCTTCATCAATCTGGGAAAACTGGCCGGCTGGTACGATTCCAAACGCACGGGTCGAGTCGGATGGGAACGACTTTGGGAAGGCTGGTTTCGGCTGCAAACCCTGATAGACGGCTATTTGCTGGCTAAATCAGTTGATTTGGAGATCTGATCAAGAGACAGGTGCAGCCCCCGAGGGCTTCCCTGAACAAAATCACGTGGTCATGCAAAGCCGTGCCCGGTCTGAAACGCCCGTGCCTCAGAGCGTCGCAGGGGCGCCGCTTGCGGGCTCTGTGCCGCCCGCGCCCGCAGAACGGGCACCCGCCGCCCAAGCGAGTTGGGCGACGTTCGCCCGTTGCCGAAAAAGGCGCTACACTGACAAGGGCACGGCGGGAAAAACCGGCCTTCGGAGGCGAAAAGCGCGTCAGGGGGTTTTGGGGTCGGCGGTGAACGCACATCGGAAAAAACGGGTTGTAACTGACTGAGGGCATTGGGGAAATCGGTGTTCGGTAATCAACGTCGCAATGGAATGCGTTGTTGTTGAGAATAACTATCTGAGCGTGAATGAGCTGGACAGTTTTGCGCACCAAGCCCGCACCTGTGAAGGGGAGAGCTGCAAACAAGTGATCAAGGATATGGTGGAGACCAATATCCGTAATCAGCAGGAAATGATGAACTTCTGCAACAGCAACCCGAGCCAGTGCGCGCAGAAGTATGGTTATCTGGTTGATCAGTGGCCGGTGTTTGAGCGTACCCTCAAAAATATGGACCGGGATGGCACATTGCCGGTTGAGTTCAAAAATTACCTGTCGGCGGTGAATACGTTAGGTCAGGCGGCCACAGGCAAGGTAGGCGAACTCGGCTGGACAAAACGCTTTGAAGCGATGGGTATGAATCAGGAGACTGCCGCTGCAATGGCGATGACGCTGCCTATTGTGATGGAGGGAGCCAAAGGGCCAAAATCATTGCCAACAACAAAGGGAAGCACAGACGCGGCTGTTAATACAGAGAAAACGGCGCTGGAAAAGATTGGGAAAAACAGTCAAGGCACAACGAATCTGGGTGATAAATCGGCTAATACTGTTTATCATCAACAGCTTATCAAAAATGCTGAAAAGATATCTACCGCGAAACCAGGACAACAAGTTGCTGCGCCAAGGGATCTGAATGAGCAAACTTTCTGGAAACAGGTTGAATCAAATCCGTCACAGGGAAGTAAATTGTTAGGTATGAATAAAGATCCCCGTTTTCCTACAGCGGCTGGTTTTCAGAAAATGGAAGCAAAACATAGGCTCCCTAATGGACAAACAATAACTATCCATTACCAGTACAACTCAAATACTGGTAAAGCCTATGACATGAAAATTACTACTCCTCAGAGAATCCAACAGGATCCTAAAAAGGTAATAGATTCAATAAAGGATAATGTTAAATGAAAATACAAGAATCAGATGGCTCTATTGTTGATGTTTTTGCCATATATTGGTTTGGTGATGAAACATATTTTTATGGGTTACCACCAAATTATGGAGGTTTACAGGCATATAAGTCTCATGAAGTCTCAGTTATCGATACAACGATAGGTTTTAAAACTGTTTTTTTCTCAAATGATGATGCTAAAAGTGTTCATCATTGGGCATTAATAGAAGAACAGTTGCTGGATGATCTACTTGAGTTAGATGAAACTGCTTATCAACGCTTTTTGGCAATCCTAAAAGCGGAAGGTAATATAGAACAGGATTTTTGTTAATTAGGCGTCCCGGTCAGTGGCCGGGAGCTTCCTGCTTTTAACCGTCAACTGTTCTCAACAAGCCGGATAATCAACTGCCCGTGCTCAACACTGACCTGCACCGGCTGCCCGGTGGCAAAGCCCGCTTCTTCTAGCCAGTTGCCTTTAAGGTGCACACTGACAAGAGCACAGCGGGAAAAACTGGCCTTCGGGGGCGAAAAGCGCGTCAGGGGGTTTTGGATTCGGCGGTGAATGCACATTGGAAAAAACAGGTTGTAACTGACTGAAGGCATTGGGGAAATCGGCGTTCGGTAATCAACTTTGCAATGGAATGGGTTGTTGTAGACAATAATCATCTAAGCGTTGACCAGAATCGTTCAAGAAGTGAGGAACTGGTTAATTGTCAGGGTGATAGCAGTTGCCGTGCGACTGTCAGGGATAAATATCGGCAGGAATATGACAAGGTTCAAGAGCGGATAGCAACGTGTTCAGGGGCTGACCAGTGCGTTGCCGTTGCCAAAGAGCTGCGGGCATTACAAGGTGATTACAGTGCTCGGATAGGCGAAATTCAGGAAAAAGCCAGAATGCAGGGGCTGGATTCCCTCACGCCGGCAGAAGTACGGGAATGGGCAGATTTACGCGGCGCCATGTCAAATATTGACGCATCACGGAATCTGGTACTCCATCGTGCCCAAGTCACTGGCGGTTCAGAAGAAACCACCCAGGAAATCGTGAAGATTATGGGGCAGACGGGAATTGCGGCGTCTGCGGGAGTGGCCGGAGGGATCAGTAAGGCTGGAGTCAAAGGAAGTGCTGTACCAGTACCTAATCCAGTGACAGCGAATAATGGGTTAGTTTATAAATCAAATCCTAAGCATACTCTTGGTGGTGATGGAAATCGCCGTAATGCGGGAATAGAACCAAAAGACTCATTGAAACTTTTTGAAAATTCAATTCCAAGCTCTAAAAATTATGGTAATAAAGAAGTTAGATTTGCTAAGGATGAAAAAGGTAATGTTCATCGGTTCGAAGGGACCAATGGGGAATATCACTGGAATGGAAGTACCGGTGATGTAAAAAATCCATTGAATAAAAATGACATTCCTAATGAAGTCAAAAAACAACTTGGTTTGTCCGGAAAATGGAGATAAAAATGATTTTTGGTGATCCATATCGTTTTGCAGTGTTAATACAACATCTTCCAGAATGGAGTGATGATACTTATAAAAATGGACTTTTCCATTTTTGTATTGATGGTTTTTTTTTCCCTGAAGAAATAAGGACATCTACCCTTTGGGTAGATATCTTTTCGTTGAAAGACAATACTAATGCTTTATTTTCTTTTCAGGAAAATAAAGCGTTGTTTGAAAAAGAAACTAAAGATGCTTTTAACTTTATGTTAGGAATGATTTCTCCAGGGTTGATAGGACAAGATGAGCCCGATAATTTTGAGCAATCTTATCAATATCAAGCGTCAACAGAAAATATTAATGATGCTGGTTTTATTGTTTTTGCTGTTTCTTATGGTGATATGGTTAGGATACTTGGCGCTAAGTATAGTGAATTAAAACAAGACGAACATGGGAATAGTTTTTGGGAAACGATCACTAATCCTGATATCAGAGAGGCTATTCTTTATAAGAGTGAAGTTAATGAAATAATTTCAAAAGCATTCGAATATTATTCAACCATTTAACTCACAGCCTTTTAACAGCATCAAAGCAAAATGGCTTATTAGGCTCAAAAGTCGCGTCAGGGCGTTGTGGCCCGGGCATCAAACCGTACCGGGAGAAATGGGTTGTAACTGACTGAGTGCTTTAGAAAAAATTGAGTCCGGCGGTCAACTTCGCAATGGAATGCGTTGTTACTGATAATAATCATCTAAGCGTTGACCAGAATCGTTCAAGAAGTGAGGAACTGGTTAATTGTCATGGTGATACCAACTAGTTGCCGTTCTGCCGTTAGGGATAAATATCGTCAGGCATACGACAAAGTTTAGGAGCAGACCTGTGCGTTGCTGCTACCAAAGAACTGCGGACATTACAGGGTGATTACCGTACCCGGATGAGCGAAATCTTTTCCGAACTTAATCCCTTGATCTGATGCTCTATTCGGTATAACGACTGGATTAAACTCAGCGCGATATCGGCTTTCCCCGTTTTTTGTTTCCCCTGTGCCTGTTTCGCTTCCACAAATAATACCGGTTTGTTGGCAAAACTGTTGGATCGTCAGTGCGGATGTTTTCTGCTGTTCAAAAAGTTCCCGCCATTTGGGTTGAGTAAATTTGGATTGGCTCATTCGGGTTTCCACCATAATCAGGACAAGTGAAGTCATTGTAATGAAGGGCGCAATCCTAGGTAGGTGTGATTTGCCGGATAGATACGTTATTTAATGCACAGATAGAACACTCCCGACACCATAACGTTCAGGAATTAATGTTGAATATGTCGGGGTTAATAACTAATTGTCTCAAAAAGAGAACAAACTGCCATTCAATATTTCCCGTTCAGAAATAGATATGTTAGCGACGGTTTAACTAAATTCAGATTAGTTAATCAGCAAACAAAAATAACTCAAATGACAAGTAAAACGCAGCGCATTAGCGATCTGGTTGTTTAACTTGTCGTGATGTTATTTCACGCAAAATGTATCGAATAAATAAAAGGAATCGATGAAATGAAAAAACACATTTTGAAGACCTGTGCGATAGCGGCGCTGTGTCTGGGGGGGATGTCGCAGGCGATGGCGGAGGAAGTGAGTGCCGGTACCCTGACAGTAAACTCTTCAGTGACCGCAGAGACTTGTAAGTTTGCAGCAATAGAGCCTGTTAGTCTCGCCGCTTTGGTATCTGATTTTTCTGGGAAGGGAGATGGTGCAATTTTAACTAACACGCAAAAATTCGTCACGATTAAAACGGAAAAATGCCCTCTGTGGAGTTCCGCGAAAAGCGCTAAATTGACGGTTGGCGGCACCGCAGCAGGACCAGGAGGCAATTATTTTCAGCTTCTTAACTCCACTGGTAATGCTGCAATTACCGACCATGCGATTGGCCTGACGATAAATGACAAGCTTATCCCGCCAGGTGCGCCAGTTAACCTAAAAGATGCCTCATACAGTCCCGCAGTAGCCGGTGATAATGCCATCACGCTTAAAGTAGGGCTGGCTAAGCTTGGTGTGGGGGCGGTAAAAGCCGCAGAGTCCAAAGGGAACCTGACCGTGAAAATAGCGTATGACTAATTCTCAACGCCGATAGACGTTAGAAACAGATAGCCGTGGAATTGGACAGGGAGGCCCAATTCTTACTTACGCAATACCAAACCAGACATTTTCAGGTGAGTCAGTGAAAAGATTGATGACAGCAATGATAGTGACCGCTCTGTTAGGCTGCCCGGTCACTTCCGCGCAGACGGGGGGAGTGGGGATTAATACTACCCGCATTATCTATCCCGCGGATAGCCGCGCGACAACCGCCTCAGTGAGCAATACCAGTAAAGAGGCGGTCTATTTAATACAGGCGACAGTCAGTTCTACTTCTGCGGGAGACAAAACCGCCCCATTTCTGGTGACGCCGCCCCTGTTTCGTATGGAACCAGACAGCCAGAATCAGGTGCGCATCATCAAAACTGGCCCGTCGTTGCCAGCCGATCGGGAATCCCTGTTCTGGTTTACGGCGAAGGCCATTCCGTTAAGCTCTGAATCCGATAATCGCTCCCAGCGGAATGTCTCCGGCGGAATACAGTTTGCTATAGCTAACACGATTAAGCTGATGTATCGCCCGTCGGGGCTGTCGGTTTCGCCGGAGCAAGGATTTAGTTCACTGCGCTTCAAACCGACAGCCGCGGGAATCATGGTCACTAATCCGTCCCCCTATTACATCACCTTAACTTCCCTAAAAGTGGGTGGACAGGAGGTGATGACGCAGCAGAAAGAGAACATGGCATCCCCGTTCTCTGACCTTTCTTTACTATTTAAAGGCGGACGTTATCCAGCCAAAGTTAGCTGGACGGTGATTAATGACTTCGGCGGAGAATCCACCTATCAGGGGGAGATACCGTAATGCGCAAACCGTGGGCCCTTATCAGACGGATAACACTGGCTTGCTTGTTCTGTACCGCCTCTCAGCCCGGGGGAGCGAGCTCAAACACGGCAGAACTGACATTGGCATTGACGCTGGAGCAGCCAACCTGTGAGCTCAATATGCAAACATCATCCCCGGTGGTGTTTTCATCCGTACCCCTCACCGAGGTGAGGTACAGCGAGCGACATATTGCAGCGGCGGGCAGCAAGCCTATTACGTTGGCGTTGTCAGGCTGTGCGGGATCAGCCAGAGCAGGCCGTGCCCCGGCGATTAAAATAATCGGCGCCACGTCAGAAGACCACCCGACGTTATTTCGGGATAAAGCTTCCACTGTAGCGGGAAATGTGGGATTTGGCCTGCGCTATCAATTGCCGGGAGGCGGGTTGGGGAGCTACCTAAAAAATGGCGATTATGTGAATTTGGCGCCACCGGGTAACGCCGCTAAAGAGAGTCAAATTACCTTCCAGATGAATATGCGACATGAACCCGGCACGGTTGTGCCGACTCCCGGTGAGCTGACCGCACACATTCAATTTCAATTTGATTATCACTGAGCGCAGCTCGGGCAACAGGTTTCAGGAGGCGTTGTGGAAACAGATCGGGTACACCCAGTGCGGTACCGGTTGGTGCCATTGATGTTCTGGCTAGGGCTAGGGATGACCGGCACAGAATTCTGTCAAGCAGCCGGTATCAGCCTGAATAAAACCCGGGTGATTTTTACCCAAGGCGAGCGGGCACAAACGCTGACGGTGGTCAATACCACATCTCAGGCGTGGCTGGTGCAGGTAAGGATAACGGAAGAGCAGGAGAAAACCACTCCGGCGTTTGTGGTGACGCCGCCGCTGTTCAGGTTGGAAGCCAACAGTCAAAACAGCCTGCGTATTTTGCCAACCTTTAATCAGCCCCCCTTTCCAGTGGATCGGGAATCGCTCGGGTATGTCCAGATGAACGCTATCTCCGCGACTCAACAGGTGACGGATGAGTTTGTTCGGGAACAGGCGTCAATGAGCGTGGGGATGCGGATTAAGTTTTTCTGGCGACCGCGTAGCCTGCTTCTGTTGCCGGAAAAGGCGTATGGACAGTTGCGCTTTCAGTCGCAACCCGGTGGTATTGAGGCGTGCAATCCCACCCCGTATTTTTTGTCGCTGGACAGTCTCATGCTGGACGGACGGGCGCTCGATCTGAACCGCTATCCCTCAATGATAGCGCCGCAGGATTGTGTGACTTATGCCGGGCTGGTGGGTAAAAAATCGGTGAGCTGGTCGATGATTAATGATTACGGCGGGGCTTCAAACCTATTTACGGCCAGAGTGGCGCGTTAAATCCGCCATTGTTTTCTATTTTTCTACTTTTTTTCTACTTTTCTACGGAGTTGGAGAATGAAGAGAGTCAGTGACCGGCATGGGCGGACATACTGGGAGTTAATGCTTTACTCCCTCGGTTTCGTCCTGTTGCTAGGGAATATATGCAAGGCGCAAACGATTGATAATCAAGGACTATCGTTCTCCCCGATGCAGTTGTCTTATGTGGCTAAAGATAGCCCGAGAGGTGTGACACTCAGCATGACTAATCATACGGGGCAGAACTATCTGGTACAGGGATTTGTCAGCCCGATGGACCCTGATACCGGCCGCTTTGATACCAAAGCCGGGCAAGTTCCCCCTTTTATCGTTCTGCCGCCGTTAAAACGGGTCGAGGCTGGAGAGAAATTTTCGTTCCGTATTCGCCAGCTTGGGGGACAATTACCGCCGGATCGGGAATCGGCTTTTGTCGTCTCTTTGCGAGCTATCCCGGGAGTTGCCGTACCGGATACCGAGGAGGCACCGGCATTAGGACACCGGACAGACAAAGCGTCGCAGGTGCAGGTCGCCTTACAGATGAATATTCGACTGTTTTATCGTCCTCAAGGCGTACCTGCCCGGGATAACGCCACGGTGGCTAAACAGGTGAAATTTTCCCTTCTGGGAACGCGGTTGCGGGTGGAAAATCCCACGTCCTATTTTCTGACCTTTTCTGTTCTGAAAGTAGGTACTCAACAGGTAGATGATCACATACGTCAGGCGATGGTGCCCCCGAAAGGCATACAAAGCTATTTGTTTCAAAACTATTCGTTTCAAACCCATTCGTTTCAAACCCATTCGTTTACCGCCGGAGTACAAGGGCCATTAGTCTGGCGTTTTCCCGGCGACAGTCAGGATCGCCATGTTCCGTTATAACGCGTCCTCATCTACAGGCAATGACCGGCTCTGTCCTATATATGTATGCCTGCTATGCTCATTGACGGCGACAACCTTGCCCACCTCCGCGCGGGAATACTTTAATCCCGCTTTCCTGATGGGAACGGAGGGGGAGCTGGAGCATATTGATCTTTCGGTGTATGAAAACGCGGGTTATGTCGCACCGGGACACTATCTGGTGGATGTCTACATGAACCAGAATAAGGTGGGTAATCGCGAAATTGAATTTAGATTGGTCAACGACCATTTGCAACCGGTGTTAACGGTTGCACAGCTCGAAGAGTATGGGGTCAATATTCGCGGATTACCGGCTTTTCAGGGAAAAGCGGGCGGTAGCCCTATCACGGATCTGACGAAACAGATCCCACACGCCAGCGCGATATTGGATTTCGCCCGTTTGCGTCTGGACATCAGTGTTCCTCAGGCGGCTATGCAGCCCCGCCATTCTGGGATGGTCGATCCGTCACTGTGGGATAACGGGATACCAGCCTTTTTGATCAACTACACCGTTAACGGTTCGGAGGGGCGTTATGACGGTGAGGAAACCGGCGGCGGATCACGTTCCCGCAACCTGTTTGCCTCTTTTCGTAATGGGTTGAATCTGGGAGCGTGGCGTCTGCGCAGCACGCAAACTTACAGTTACAATCGCCAGCGCAACAAAGGGGCTTCCGGTTTTTCCCCCTCTACACAGATTCGATGGCAGGTGAGTAATACCTATTTGCAACGTCATGTGCAGTCACTGCGCAGTGAGTTTACCGCCGGTGAAACCTATACTGGTGGGGATATTTTTGACAGTATCCCGTTGCGTGGCATGAAATTGGCTTCTGAGGAGGCTATGTTGCCTGAAAGTCAGCGCGGTTTTGCCCCAGAGATAACCGGTGTAGCAAGCTCCAATGCGCAAGTGACCGTATCCCAAAATGGCTATACCGTGTATCAAACCACGGTGGCGCCGGGTCCATTTCGTTTCACCGATTTGTACACCACCGGGGACTCTGGCGACCTGACGGTCACGATCAAAGAGGAAGATGGCAGTACTCGTGTCTCCACCCTCGCTTCTTCATCGGTCCCGATGATGCAGCGTCCCGGCGGCATTAAATATGAGTTAACGGCCGGTCAATATCACGGCGGCAACCTCACCGATGGCAGCCGTTCCCCGGTATTCGCTTTAGGCACCTTGGTTTATGGTTTGCCACACAATATCACCTTGTACGGCGGGGGATTGGTGGCAGGCAACTACCAGTCGGGTGTATTAGGCTCGGGCGTGTCGCTGGGGGCATTAGGCGCACTGTCTGCGGATGTGACGTTTGCTCGTGCCCAGTTGCAAGGGGCTAAGGGTCAGGAAAATAACCGGCAACAGGGCCAGGCTTATCGAGTGAAATATACCAAGAACGTGATCAGTACCGGCACCAGTATTGATCTGGCCGCCTATCGCTATTCCACTCAGCATTATTACAGTTTCAGTGATGTTAATAGCATGGGGTACAACCTGAATGAATATCAGGTCCCGTGGGCGCTTGACCGACGCCAAAGCACCTGGCAGGTGAACCTGCATCAAACGCTAGGACGTTGGGGCAGCCTTTACGCCGCCGGGACGCGCAACGATTATTGGAATGGCCGTACCGACAACAATCTGAATTTGGGTTATAACGCGATGCTGATGGGGATCAGTTATAACCTGAGTTATAACATTTATCGTATGGAAGGGGCTGGCAACTGGTCGGAGAATCGTCAGGTGTCATTCAATATGCAGGTCCCGCTCAGTCTCTTTGGTTCATCGTCTGCGCTACGGGGCGTTTACACCCGTTATACAGCCTCGCGCGACTCGCAGGGCAACCTCACTCAGCAGGCCGGGATCAGTGGCATGTTATGGGATAACCGCTTGAATTATAACCTCCAGCAAGGTTGGGGGAACAGCGGCCAGCAAAACAGCCGGGCCTTGTCTCTGAGTTATCAGGGCAGTCAGGGAAACGTTAATCTTGGCTACAATGACAGCGCAAATAGCTATCATTTCACCTACGGGGCTTCCGGCGCTCTCCTAATCCATCCTTACGGCATGACGCTATCACGTTCACTGGGTGATGAGGCGGTGTTGGTCCGTGCGCCCGGTGCGCAAGGAGTAACGGTCGGTGACGGCAACGTGCAGACTGACTGGCGTGGCTACGCCGTACTGCCGGGCGGATCGGTCTACCACAAAAACACCATTAATCTGGACCCGTCTACCCTGCCGGAAGGGATCGATATTGACCAGACCAGCAAGAACGTTTATCCGACCAGAGGAGCCGTGGTGCTGGCCTATTATCAGGTTCGCTCAGGCAGCCAGTTACTGTTGACGTTGATACATCATGGCAAACCCGTGCCTTTTGGCGCTATTGCGACGCTGGAAGAGAACGCCGCTCAGGTCGGCAGCGGCATTGTGGGCGATAACGGCCGGGTTTATCTCAGTGGTATGCCTCCTGCCGGTCATGTGAAAGTTAAATGGGGAAACGGGGCAAATCAACAATGCACCACCCGTTATCAGGCGCCGTCCGATACACCCGAGCAACTGGTGCAGGCCGATGCCGTATGTCTGTAAGCGTTACCTTCATGTGGGCAGCCTGACTGATGTGCCCGATAAGCAATTTGGAGAAAGAAGAATGTTAAAAACTGAACGTTTGTGGGGCGGTAGTGTAGAAAATTCCGTCTCAACCTTCATCGGCTTGGGGATTTCATTGCTCTTTTTATCGACCACTTTGCCACTCCAGGCGGCAGAGAGTTATCAGGACTGTGAGATTGAACTGGTGCAAATGGTTCGTAATGTCACCGGTTATGCAATGGCGCCAAATAACAAAGATAAGCGTGATTACTCACGGGATGAGATAGTCGGTTATACCACCAGCGGCCCTCTTAATTGGTCGACAACCTGTCGTGTCCCCACTGGGACCCAGTTTATGGCCTACACAGTGGGATCGGGAACGCGTCCATTGATCTCTTCGTCGTCACCGAGTAGCGTCCGAGTAGGAAAAATCGGCGACTTTATGGTTGATATCGGACAATCTTCATTCTCCTGCCAAACGCATGGTTTACCCGGTACCTATCAATCGGCCAGTTTGGTTAAGGGGAATACCAGCGTTAACATTCCATGCGTTCCAGATGCCAACGGCCTGGTTGATGTCAGTGTCCGTACCGTGACAGGGGCAATTTACCCGGACAGTGACGGTAATTTCAATGTGAAGGCCGGAGGCACTCCCCTGTCAGTTGGCGTGATCGGCTGGACTCTTGCGCCCATATCGGGTTCTAACGGCATGCTGAAATCCCTATGGACCACGGTTATTCTCTCACCAGTTAAAAAGCCATCCACCTGTGCGGTTGTCCTGACCCCTTCATCGGTGGATTGGGGCACGGTGAAAAGAGCCGGTAAACAGGCGGGAGATCCACTGGCGTCGGCCAGACAGATAGGGATAAACAGCACCTGTTCCGGCGATGACGCTGTATTCCAAAATTCACGCCTACTTTACCGAATCGATGGACCATTCGTGCCGGGTAAACCGAATGCATTAGCTTCCTCAATAGCGGAAGTCGCCTTTGTGTTTTTCGATGCCGCCAACAAACCCTTATCTCTCGGTACCGGGCACAAAGGCGAAGGAGAGAACGCAAGATACGTTAAACGGGGAGACGATAGCTATACCGCATCAGCACAACTGTCAGTGGTACCGATTTTGTTGAGGACTGATGGCGCCGGAGGGCGAGCCAGCGCCGTAGCGGTTATTTCCGTGTGGTCAGATGTTAATTTCGTCGACCCCTCTGCTTAGGGCCGGAAATTTGCCGAAAGGTTTGGTGACGATGTTGTTTTTTATTTCACAGAAGCACCGATTTCAAGCACTGGTGCTTCTGTGTTTATTAGAACGTTAATTAGGTACCGTATTTGCTATACCGTATTAACCCCGCATTTCGGTTATCTCTATTTCTTTATCGAAACGTAAATGCTCATCGGCTGCCATTGGAATCAACCAACGTAAATTATAGATCACATTATCGGGTAATGAATTTGTTTCATAGATATTGACGATCTCTTTTTCGATAGAATTGACAGAATAGATACGATCATCATACATATAGAGAAAATTTACCTGATAAACGTCAGGGCGAGTTAATACCGTAAATAATCGCCACTCTTCAGGCCGTGTTTCAATGCCGGCTTCTTCAGCAAATTCCCTTGCCATTGCCTGTTGAGGGCTTTCACCAGCCTCTATTTTTCCACCAACCCCGTTGAGCTTCCCTTTTTGCCAACTGGGTTGTAATTTTGAAATCAGGGAGACATGTTTTTTATCTTTAGAAAACATAAACCCTGTTACATAGTTAATCATTATTTTCTCCACACTTTTATTTCATGACTAATGTCTGATTTCTGTCTGGCCCATAGGAAATATATTTGATTGGGATACCAGCATACTCTTGAATAAAAGTTAAGAAGTCAATCAGTTCAATAGGCAGTTCTGTTAAATGTGTATATGATGAGTTAAGTTCGCTCCAGGATTTAAATGTTTTATAGATAGGTTTAGCTCTATCGAGCTGCAATAATGCGTCATCGCAACAGACGAGTTTATCATCAATTTCATAGGCAACAGCGACTTTTATTTCATGTAAACCAGCAAGAACATCAACATTCGTTATAGCGAGTTCTGTTACGCCATTGAGTTTCACCGCATGTTTAATCAGGGATAAGTCCAACCAGCCACAGCGCCTTGGTCTTTTTGAAACGGTGCCATACTCGTTTCCACGTTCTCGAATATAATCAGCCTGTTCTGTCAATAATTCGGTGGGGAATGGCCCGTTGCCGACACGGATCATATAAGATTTCATCACCCCGACAATATGCATTTTCTGTGCCGGTATGCCTATCATGGCAAAGCAGGTTTGCACTAGTGTCTGATATGCTACGGTATAAGGATAAGTACCAAAACTATTATCTAAGAAAGTGGCTTGTGATGTTTCAAGTAAAACATCTTCTCCCGAATTAAGTAAATCACCGATAACTTCATTAGTGAACGTGAAATAAGGTTCTATTCTCTTGCCATATTGATGAGTTGTTTCTAACATCTCTTCAAAATCTAATGTAGCTTGTGCATTAAAAACATGGTTGATCTGTTTTTCTCTGATATTCCAAAGAAATTCTAATTTACTTCTTAATTTTTCTTTATCTAACGTATCAATAAGTCGAATGCCATGACGGTTGGTTTTGTCTTCAACACAGGCCCCGACACCGACACCAACTGAACCTATTTTCTGCTTACCTTTATATTTTTCTGACGCTCGATTTAATTCAGAGTGTAATGGTAAGACGATATGGCAGCGCGGATCGATAAATATATTAGAATCAATGTTTTCTTTTTGTATAAAATCGATCTCTTTAATCAGAACCGGAAGACTGATTAGAGCACCTTGGCAGATATATAAATTCTTTTTGTTGAGTGAAGCTGGTAATTGAGAAAATGAGCCTCTTAGATTACCATGTTGCACACAATGACCTGCATTAGCTCCGCCATTGAATCGAGCAATGTTATTGATGTTGCTAGATAAATAGTCAACAAATTTTCCTTTGCCCTCATCTCCAAATTGGAGTCCAACTACAGCAATTAACATAAATCTATTCCTTAATTATTTATTGGTTTACTCTAAATAATAGTTAAATCGTCCATTTTTGTTTATCTTTTTTAAGATAAATAATCTGTTCTTTTGAAACCAATATTCCAAATATTTATTCGTATTCCTTTATAAGTTATCACTTTTTTTATCCGATTATTTTGAATAATCTCTTTATTACTGTTTATGGATCAAGGAGTCAGCTATTAATAAAGCTTCACTTAATGTATCAACAATAGGAACACCGGCAGCTTCAAGGCTGACACGGCTGTGGGTTCCTCCGGTATAAAGAATGGCATGAGTTCCTGCGGCTAATGCGGCAATGGCGTCATCGGTAGCGTCCCCAATAACCACACTTTGCTCAGGAGAAACATTGAGTTTTTTGAGATGATTAGCTAATTGCTCTGATTTGCCGGTGGTCAATAATGGCGTATTTCTGCCATCTATTTGGGTAAAGAATTTACCAATACCATGATTGTCAAGCATAGGGACCAATTCATGATGCTCCATCAGTGAACATAATGACTGAGTTGCGCCTATTTCATAACGGGAAGCGAGGAGCTGACTCACACCGTCTGTTAAACTGGCTTTCTGAATACCCGGGCGATAGTGAAAATTAAATATTTTTCCGATCACTGACCATTCAGAGGATGAAGGTTCACGGCCAATCACTTGTTTATAGAAAGTTTGTACTGGAACACAATAATGTTCCCGATATTGTTCCAGCGTCAGTGGTTCAATACCAATTTCTGCCAGTGCAAAATTGGTTGCACTCAATGAAACATTGACATCATTAAGTAATGTGCCATTCCAATCCCAAATAATATGTGCTGTTGTCATAATCAGTTAACTCCCCCTTTTCCAAACTCATTTTTGTGCGTTGAACATTCAGGGCATTGATATGCCAGGGTTTTAAATGCATCGATTGGCTGTTCATAATTCAGCGGTGTTTGTGCTTTTAGATTTAATAAAAAACGCAATAATTTGGCGGCCCATGTTGAGTCTGTCAGGGTGTCATGAAGGATAGACAATAAACTGTATGAATAGGCAACCCAATCCGCCGTGGTTGTCTGAGCATATTTATCATCAGCGAAGGGTTGATTGACTAAACGATTCAGAGCTTGATGATGCCTGAAACACCAAGGCGTCAATACATCTAAAGTTTCAGGGCTGAATACACGATCGGTATGCCCATAAACGCGGGTACGTAATAATTTTTCCCAATGCAGTTCGACGGCGCGGGCCTTCGGACGTTGCCCAGTTTGGGCCATGACCAGATCTACTGCCTGACGTAAGGTGTCGCCTGTTCCGCAATTATCATCGATGATTGTTACCGTTTGCTCTGATGGAATATGGCGTCCCCAGAGATGGTTGCTCTTGCAAGCTGTATCATCGTAACGTGAGACTTTTACTAAATTGAGGTCACTATCCCATGCTGCGGCTGTGACTGCCGCCGCCGCTGATCCTCCTAACATGATGCCAACAACAGAGGAGTTGGGGCATTTGTCAATTTGGGCTGCGGCCAAAGTTAACAGATGATTATCCCCTTCAATAAACGATCTTGGCACTTTGTGTTCCGTAGATGAAGGCAATGTCAGGTCATGGATCGGAGAGGGTGAAAAAGTAAATGCTGTACCCATCAGCGTTGAGCTGACGACTTTTGCGCACTCTTTGATCCCATCGATGAATGGCACAATATCTTCGTTAACCGTCTGCGGAGAGCTTAATAAGCTATCAACAATTCTGAGCAATTTTGCCAGGCTATGATCGGCCAATATATATTTTGATGGGGCGGTACACAGCTTATCGCTACACTCAAGTTGAGAGATGTATTCTGTGTAATATTTCGCCGTCATCAGTAGCTCGTGACAAGGTTTTTGTTCGTAATAGGCAGCACCGCGGGAACCGACGAATGCGGGCTTCTCTGTGAGTAAGCCGGGTAGCGCCATCACTTCTTTCGTTAAATAGCGTGTTTCAGGCACGCTACGCAATTCGCCCAGTAAACCAATAGAACGAAGATCCAAAGCAGGAGATAAATATTCAGGCATATTTAGCGTCTCGATGATTGCGTTGCAGCAAGGGCATCTTCGAGAGGAACCTTACCAATATGTAGAGCTTGACCAAGAATTGCGCCTTCGACACCGATAGTGGACAAATCTGCTAAAGCGCGAAGATCGTCCAGGCTTGATACTCCACCGCCGGCAATAACGGGTGATGACGTTTTCGCACAAACTTCCTGTAATAGTGTGAAGTTTGGCGAACTCATCATGCCTCCCCGCTCAACATCGGTGACGACGTAGCGTTGACAACCCTGTTTATCAAGGCGCTCAAGGAGATCCCAGAGATTGCCTTTGCTGACATTCCATCCATGTGTTGCCAGTTGATAACCTTCTGATGTGCTTTTTACATCCAGAGCAATAGCGATCTTATCGCCATATTCGGCAATGGCTCGGGCACACCAATCTGGATTTTCTAATGCTGCGGTCCCCAAATTAACTCGTTGGCATCCAGTTGCTAATACTTTGCGCAAGATGGTTTCGTCTCTGATTCCGCCGCAGACTTGTACGTTAATGTCGACCGCAGCAAGAACATCAGCAATAAGATGACTGTTTGAGCCTCGTCCCGATGCAGCATCAAGATCAACAACATGTATCCATTTTGCCCCGGCGTTTTGCCAGGCGAGCGCTACTTCGGCCGGAGTGCCTAAAGGTCGCCGTAATGTTGGGCTTTCACCACGGGTTAATCGAATGGCGGAATTTGATGTCATTGCTATTCCGTCAACAATATCTACAGAGGGAAATATCTCGAATGTTTCCTTACTTATCATTGAATGCATCCTAATTAATTATTTAAAAATTAATAACACTTGTGACTAATGCAATTGCAAGTTGTAACTTAGCAAACAAATATGTCTTTTATTTCTTTAAGAATAAACAGATATAAATAATAAACCTATTAATTTAATGAACTCAATAACCGTTCACTGATTCATAATAGCGGAAAGAAAAAATTTCTCAATACGGTTATTAACTAAATATAGCAATTTGGATAACTTTGTTCAGTTAGTAAATCTTATATTTACTTAAGAAGAGTTAATTTGGTAATAGATAAACAGCGATTCAGCTTAAATCTATAAAAAGTGAATTCTGCTAATGTCTTCAGGAAGAGTTTAATTTTATTTATCTAATATTTTAATGGCCTAAAATAATATAGATCTATTTTTTGATTAATGTCTTAAATATATTCTGATTTATCTTAAATAACCGAATTTAAAAATTTTTTATTTTAGTGGTTAATTCTGATTATGATGAAAATATAATTTCAGCTAATTGATAATAGTAACGATAATCAATATATAATTACATGAAATTTATTCTTAATAATTATTTGTTTATATTATATAAACATATTTCATTGAAGATTTCTACAAATGTTTTCTTATTGTCAATAATGATAATTATTATAATGATATAGTTTCGTCTGGGGTTATATGGCTACATATTATCAATTCTATTGATTGTAATATCCAGAATAGAGAATTTCGCTGATTAGCAATATAATACTCTTTGGATAAGGGTATTTGTTAGTGATTTTTATATGTGGTTCTACGTGATGGGATTATATTTCCATATTAATTGGAGAGATAATTAAGAGTAAATAATTAAGACATCGTACTGCCGAATAAACGCAACCTGTTGTCAGGCTGCGTTCCGATTGAACACTAAGGATTCGTCTTATCTTGTTTCGCTTTCTGACGGATTTCTCTATACCAGCGAGGATGATGTTTCTTCGCCCAGCCACGAGTTACCCAACCTTCGACCATTGCCCGAATAGAGCCTTTTACCCAAAATGCGGCATAGACATGTATCATAATCAGCAGGATCAGGCCAATTCCAGCCAGAGAGTGCGCCAGAAGCGCAAGTCGGA
Source organism: Photorhabdus aegyptia (assembly GCF_000612035.1). NCBI lineage: Bacteria > Pseudomonadati > Pseudomonadota > Gammaproteobacteria > Enterobacterales > Morganellaceae > Photorhabdus > Photorhabdus aegyptia. Next base: position 21,159 of record NZ_JFGV01000064.1, read on the forward strand.
TCAGGGGGATAGAGAAGAAATCGGCAAAATAGGGGCGCCAGATAATCACACCACTGATAGCCAATAAAATCAGGCAACCACTGATAGACCAGTAAATTCCTTTTTGACCCAAATTGTATTGGCCGATATCGCCAGCCTCCTGATTTCTGATGATTTTATGGATGTTTTTCAGCCAAACAAGATCTTCTTTATCGATAAAGTTATGTTTGAAGTATCTTAAAAACATAAAGATAAATAAGAAAAACATGGCTGAACCGAGAAATGGGTGCAGTATCCGTGCTAACTGTGGTGTACCGAATATATTCATCAGCCAGTTAAAAGAGGGAAAAAAGAATCCTAATCCGCTGATGCCGGTAAACAGAAAACAGAGGACGACTGACCAGTGATTTATTCGTTCAATCGGTGAGTAGCGGAGAATCGTATCTTTCTTCTTCATGACAGTTTCTCCTCGTTTGTGGATTGCTCAGCTATTTCATCATCTTGTCTGGCATGCTCTTCGTCTTGTTCGTTGGTTCGATTTGGACCAATGCCGACATAATGGAAAATACTGGCGGCGAATGTTGCAGCGAAACCCACGGCGGCTAGCGGCTTCCAGATGCCTTTCCAGAAGGTCACGGCCGAGCTGATGGTTGGATTATCAGGTAGACCGTGATAAAGCTGAGGTTTGTCTGCATGATGCAAAACATACATCACATGAGTCCCCCCAACCCCTTGCGGATCGTATAAACCCGCGTTCTGATACCCACGACCTTTGAGTTCCGTTACCCGTTCGGAGGCCAGATTTTTCATATCCTCTTTGGTGCCGAAATGAATGGCGCCGGTCGGACAAGTTTTTACACAGGCGGGTTCCTGGCCGACGCCAACTTTGCCGTGCTCTTCTACTTCGGAGAAGCGCATCACGGTCCATGATTTAGCCGTCAGATCGGTGGGGTTGTCATAAACACCAACATTAAAGCCCACTTCGTCGCGAATATCGTTCCATTCTGAACAGGCCACCTGACAGGCTTTACAGCCAATACAGGTGGTAACGTCGATCAGTTTTGCCACTTCTTCTTGATGATCACGGGCACGTGGCGCCGGGGTAAAGGAATGCGTGGCGGATTGACGAATAATATCTTGAGATTGCATTGCCATAATTCGCTCCTATTACACCTTTTCGATGTTGACCAAAAATGCCTTGTATTCCGGTGTATGCGCGTTGGCGTCACCGACGGAAGGTGTGAGAGTATTTGCCAGAAAGCCTTTCCGGGTTACTCCGGCAAAACCCCAGTGACAAGGAATACCAACAGTTTCAACTTGCTTACCGTTAATGGTCAGTTGCTGAATTCGCTTGGTGACAACCGCTTTGGCTTTGATAAAACCACGTTTGGAAGACACTTTGACTTCATCACCCTGAACAATGCCTTTTTCTGCCGCCAACTTTTCACCGATTTCAATAAATTGTTCGGGCTGAACAACGGCGTTAAGTTGAGCATGTTTTGTCCAGTGACGGAACAGCTCGGTGATGGAATAGGTCGTTGCGACATAAGGGAATTCGTTGGCTTCTCCCATATAAGCAATGTCGGAACTAAAGATCCGCGCAACTGGGTTGGAGATAACATTCGGATGAAGTGGATTGGTGCCGATCGGTGATTCAATCGGTTCATAATGTTCAGGGAATGGTCCATCAGCCATTTTATCGATGGAAAACAGGCGGGCTACCCCTTCTGGTTGCATGATAAACGGCCCGACGCGGCTTCCTGGTTCAGCATTGTTGTAATCAACAACATCAAAGCCATGCCATCTATTGCCATCCCATTTAATCAGTTCACGATTTGGGTCCCACGGTTTACCTTGTGGATCAACCGAAGCACGGTTATAGAGTACCCGGCGGTTTTGCGGCCATGCCCAAGCCCAACCCGGCGTACAGCCCAGACCGGATGGATCGGCGTTATCGCGGCGCGCCATCTGATTGCCTTGTTCGGTCCAACAACCGCTGTAGATCCAGCATAAGCTGAATGTGGAACCATCATCTTTTAGTTGAGAAAAGCTGGAAAGTTGCTGCCCTTTTTTCAGAATGATATTGCCGTCTTCATCTTTAATATCAGTTAATGCTTTACCATTGGCTTCACGGGCAACTTCTTCCGGTGTCGGATCTTCCGGGTTTTGATAATCCCATGACAGATTCATAATAGGCTCCGCGTAAGCACCGCCTTCTTCACGATAAAGTTTGCGCAGACGTTGCAGCAATTTGCCAAGAATTTTACCGTCATGCAGCGCTTCTCCCGGTGGCTGTGCGCCAGCCCAGTGCCATTGCAGCCAACGGCCTGAATTAACGATCGATCCATTTTCTTCGGCAAAGCAGGAGGAGGGCAGGCGAAAAACTTCAGTTTGAATATCAGCCGGATTGACATCATTCATCTCGCCGTGGTTTTGCCAGAAGTTAGAGGATTCCGTGATCAACGGGTCGATCACCACCAGATATTTTAATTTAGCCAGTGCTCTGCTGGATTTATTTTTATCCGGGAATGCCGCTAATGGGTTAAAACCCTGAACGATGTAGCCGTTCATTTTGCCTTGAGTCATTAACTCAGCTTGCGCCATGATATCGTAGCTTTTATCCCATTTGGGCAGCCAATCGTAACCCCAGTCATTTTCTGCGGTAGCGTGTTCGCCCCAGAAACCTTTTAATAAGCTGATAAAGAAATTTGGCGTGTTTTTCCAGTAGTTCACCTGATTGGCAACCAAGGTTTTTGGTGTTGTCTGCGCCAGATAGGTTGCCAGATTCTCTTGTTTCTCATTTGGCAGAGGCAGATAGCCGGGCAGATTCAGTGACAGCAAACCAAGATCACTGTAACCCTGAATATTCGAGTGACCGCGCAATGCGTTAACTCCACCGCCCGGCATGCCTACGTTTCCTAACAGTAACTGAACCATTGCCGCGGCGCGGATAATTTGAGCGCCGCCGGTGTGGTGAGTCCAACCCAGTGCGTAGAGAATAGTTGCGGTACGATGGGTTACGGCGGTAGTTGCCAGTTGGGAACAGATATGGAGGAAATCGGCTTTTGACGTGCCACACAAATTGGAAACTTGTTCAGGGGTATAGCGTTCAACGTGATTTTTCAGTAGGTTCCAGACACAGCGTGGGTGAGATAGCGTGTCATCCCGTTTGGCATATCCCTGTTCATCGGTTTCGTAATGCCATGAGGATTTATCATAGCTCTTGGTATCTGGATCAAAGCCACTGAATAGGCCATCTACAAACTGATAATCTTCTCGAACAATCAAACAGGCATTGGTGTAAGCCTTAACATATTCGAATTGGATTTTGTTGTTGAACATCAGATATCGGATCACGCCCAGTAAGAACGCGGTATCTGAACCGGCACGAATCGGCGCATAGAAATCGGCTACAGCAGCACTGCGATTGAAGCGTGGATCAACCACAATCACTTGAGCGTTGTTCTTAATTTTTGCTTCAATAACCCACTTGAAACCGACTGGGTGTGCTTCAGCGGCGTTTCCCCCCATGATTAGAACAACGTTAGCGTTTTTGATATCTACCCAGTTATTGGTCATGGCGCCTCGGCCAAACGTTGGCGCCAAAGCGGAGACCGTTGGGCCGTGGCAAAGGCGCGCCTGACAATCGATAGCGATCATGCCTAGTGCGCGGGTGAATTTCTGGTCGAGAATACCGGTTTCATTACTGGCTGCGGAGGAGCAGAGCATACCCGTTGTTAGCCAGCGGTTAACGGTGACGTTGTTTTCATTCTTCTCAACAAAGTTGGCGTCACGGTCATCTTTCATCAAACGGGCAATGCGTTCAATCGCTTCATTCCAACTGATGCGTTGCCATTTATCCGAACCAGGAGCTCGGTATTCGGGGTAATGAAGGCGGTTTTTACTGCGAATATAATCAAGTACTCCGGCTCCTTTCGGACATAACGAGCCTCGACTGACTGGGTGATCGGGATCACCTTCGATATGAAAAATGTTCTCTTTGGCATTTTTTGCACCATCACCCAGGCTGTACATTAAAATGCCACAGCCAACGGAACAATAGGTGCAGTTATTACGAATTTCACGCGAGCGCAGTAGTTTGTACTGACGAGTTTCAGCCAGCGCAACGGATGGAGCAAATCCTAGCGCGGCGGCTGTTGTTCCCGCCATACCTCCCGCGCAGATCTTGAAGAAAGCTCTTCTGCTGACCTGCATCGGTCTTCTCCTTATTTTTTGAATGACGACATTGCTTTACTTTTGATGCAATAACACGTTGAGGAATCAAGCGAAATTGCCTTCATAGCCCGGCTCGTTTGTCAATCAAAACACTCCTGGGTATCAAGGAGAACCCACTGCATTGATGAGTTGTAAACTACCTGAGGTTATCAGCCAATAATAACACCAGTCAGTTTCTGAGAAACCTCTTATATAAATTGACAAGAGGCGCCCATTGGGAATGGGGCCTCTTATTGTGGGAGTTTAGCAGGAAAAAAAATGATTTCAGGGCAGCTGGTGGAATGGTTATTTTAGCTATCCGCAATTGTGATAATTAAATATCGAGTCGTTTAGTTTGCCATTTTTTTGATTTCCAACGCCAGATGTTAGTCAGCCCACGCAGCCATTCATCACAGAAGAAACCGATCCAAATACCTAAAATGCCCATTTCCATTTTGATCCCCAAAAAGTATCCCACTGGAATAGCAATACACCACATAAAGAATATTGCCGCATATAGTGGGAAACGGGCATCACCGGAAGCGCGTAATGCGTTCACCATAACGATATTTGCGGTACGGATTGGCTCCAGAAAAACGGACAGCAAGAATAGCGGTAACAACAGCTTGATAATGGCTTCATCTTGCGTCAGGAAATGCAGAATCGGCATTCTGAACAGCCAGAAAGCGGCGACCACGCCAATAGTGACGATACAGCCAATTTTCAGACTATTAAGGCCACGAATATAAGCATCTTCAAACCGCTTAGCGCCGACCAGATGGCCGACCATAATTTCGTTGCCAATGCTGACAGAAATGCCAAACAACATCACAAACAGCGATAACTGGAAATAGAGAGTTTGTGCTGCCAATGGAATTTCACCCATTAATCCGATGAATGCTATGGCTGCCATATATTGCAGTATCCATACCAAGTTTTCCCCTGCCGCGGGTAAACCGATATATAAGATCTTGCCCAACATACTTTTTGACCAGCGCAGGAAACCGGCCAGCGTAAATTTGATCCGCAGGCCATAACTGAGCAGGCAGAATAGTAGGATCACGGCAACAATCCGGCCAAAGACCGTAGACCAGGCAACCCCTTCCAGACCATATTGAGGTAATCCGAAGAAGCCATATAGGACGATCATATTACCTAGTACTGTCAGCAAGTTAGCAATCAAAGTAACATACATTGCCGCTTTCGATTTCCCATAAACCCGCAAACAAGCAGCCAGAATAATCGAAATAGCTTCGGGGATCAGACAGATGCCGAGAATGTGCAGATAGTTAAAGCCATCTTCCATCAGATGTTCCGGCATATTCATGATCTGCAAGAGCTTATAGCCGAAGAAGATAGTAATCAGTGCACAGCTAAACCCAAGCAAGAAGTTGAATGCAATAGAAATATGGATCGCCTGGCTAGCTTTATCCCGTTTTCCTGCGCCAATATATTGAGCAATGACAACACTGCATCCAACACTGATAAAGTTGAAGATAGTGATAAACAGATCAAATACCTGATTACCTACAGCCATAGCAGCCAGATAAGAAGTAGAAACATGGCTCACCATATAAGTGTTAATTAATAAAGTGGCCAGATGAAGGAGAATATCAATAAAAATCGGCCAGCTTAATGAAAAGAGCGAACGCTCAGTAACATCAGTTTGATGCATTTGAAAAACCTGCTTATTGAAAAAGGTAAATGAATTATTTCTTGAGATGCCGCATACTCAGGAAATATCTAAACATTGTACATGGTTTATTTATCCGTTAACAGAGATGAAATAAAGAAAGATAAAAAAATGAATTCTGTAATTGGATTTGTTCTGCCTGAACAACTCTTTCTGGTGCGAATTAAATAACGAAAAACGAGCATCATAAGGGGAATGATTGGCAATAAATATCAATGTTGCTATTTGTCGGATATGTTAGCGAAATTGATAAATTTTTGCCGAATATGTTGTACAGGGTGGATGTGGAATCTGAGAACCAAATGGTTTTGTCATTGTCGAATAAGGTTGCTAAATTTAGCGCCTATTTTTTCCGCTGTGGATGCGTATACTGTGGCTACAGCACTATTAATACATTTAGTGAGTATAGTGTATTTGTTGTGAGGAAATGTAGATTAAAAAGTAAATGAATTTGATTGTAAATAATTAAGATATTTAAATGATTGCTTGAATTGGTAAAAAATTTAAACGCCAATTTTTAAAAATATTTTATATAATTTCTTTAATTTATTATTAGTATTTGTCAGATATCAACTGTGTAGTTATGGATATCTTAACATGCTTATTAAATCATTAGATAACTTTATTCAAATATTGTTTATAGTTTAATGTTGATGAATAATTTTATTGGGTGATGAGATTTTTATAATCTGGTTGTTCAATTTTTTTCGATAACTTAAATGATTTATCAACGAAGTGATAAAAAAATTTTTTCGGTTAAATTTTGCTCTATAATTAATTCAAAGGAGTCGAATATAAGGAAATGAAAATATACCATTCAGCGAGGTGATATGATGATAAATAGATTGCAACACCAGTTACTTTGGGCCCTTTTAACGTTAACTTTCTTTTCTGCTTTTTCTACATCTATCCATGCTTGTGTATTGTATCCGCATTTTCCTATATGTGCGGCAAAATGCGTTATTTTTTCATCTCATACTGCAACATGTATTATCGGTTCTCAAGCTCCTAATCATTTAACTTCTGATTATTCCATGCCTATTATATCGGAAAAAAATAGCTAATCGAGAGTGGAATTCTATTGATATTCAGTTAGCATAATTATTGTGTTATGCGGAATTCTACCTCTGTTTTTTCTATTTTCCGCCCTTTTAATAAAGGGCGGTATTTTATTTATGGATTAAAAATAGAATAAATTTGAGGGTATATTTCAGCTATTAAAGTCATTGGCCAAGGCTATTTAAATTAATACGCCATTATATTTTCTATGAATTGGCTGAAACGTAGTAAATAGCCATCAGGATCTTGCACAAGAAATTCTCGTTGACATGCAATGACTTCATCAATACGGTAATGATTATCTTTAACCTCTCGATAAAGTTTGATGTTATTAGCTTTTAAGTTGTGCAGTAAAGGCGCTAAATCATCAACTTCAATCTGAAAATTCACCCCCCTCCCAAGAGGATAATGTAATGAGGCTGTGTTCCAGCCATCATCATGTAACGCTTCAAGCATGAGTTGTGCTTCACCAAGTGCTAAGTATGCAAAATCTGGATTATCTCGGCGAATAAGCAACTGGAAGCCGAGAATTCTTTGATAAAAATCCAGAGATAGAGAGAAGTCAGTAACAGTGAGTTCTGGAACCATTCGATTCCAATAGGGTTTATCTTGTTCCATATGTTATCCTATATTCAACAATATCTATTTTATTATATGAGAATAGATTAATTTTACCCAGAATGAAAATATTATAGTCTAATGAATTAAATAGTAATAGGTCTAATAAAGCTATTTTTTATTCCTGAGAAATCTTAGTAAATAATGCTATTAATTCTTACGTTATTTAACTTGGTTTTTTAAGCTCTTATGGGATGGTTTACTGTGTTAGTAATTGACTTAATTGATGGTGCTTAATTGCATTGTTATATTTATTAAACTAAATTTATTATCTGTTTTTCTTGTTGATTTATATGATTCATTAAGTTGAATTCATATGTAAAATTATATTTATGATATTTTTATTTTTGTGGAATTGGTCACGGATAATTTAAATATTATCTATATCTTAATAGTTGATTTTAATCAGGGAATAAATGCATTTTATGATTTCTATATTTTTACGTTATTATTTTATTTGTTCTTGTAATATGCAAGCATGGTTTAATGTCGATCATCGTATTTCTCATTTTTTCCCTGATTAGCTGTTCTGGTTATATTTAAAAATTAAATATTGTAATCACTACATTATTCTGGCGTATTTCTGGCTGTTCTTGGAAATTTGTTTGAATTATGCGGTATAGCCAACTATTGGATAAAAAAATATATATGAAACGTATTCCAGAACCTTTCCGTATTAAAATGGTAGAAAATATTCGCATGACTACCCGTGCCGAACGTGAAAAAGCGTTAGAGGAAGCCGGGTATAATCCATTCTTATTACCCAGTGACGCAGTTTATATTGATTTGCTGACAGATTCCGGCACTGGGGCAATGAGTGATCGCCAGTGGGCGGGGATGATGATGGGGGATGAAGCTTATGCAGGTTCCCGTAACTATTATCATCTATGTGATAAAGTTAATGAATTAATTGGTTATCAATATACTATTCCAACGCATCAAGGGCGTGGAGCAGAACAGATTTTATTTCCGACATTAATTGCCCGTAAAAAAGCGCAAGGTGGTGCAAAGCATCCGGTCTTTATTTCTAATTTCCATTTTGATACGACAGCGGCTCATGTTGAATTAAATGGCGCGAAAGCGATTAATGTCGTCACATCAAAAGCCTTTGATACAACCACTTATTATGATTGGAAAGGCGATTTTGATATTGATGAATTGAAAAAAACGATAGCAGAACATGGCGATGATAATGTTGTCGCGATTATTACAACTGTTACCTGTAATAGTTCCGGTGGTCAGCCTATCTCTATCGCTAATACAGGGCGGGATTCCACTTTGTATTTAATTTAATCAAAGATAAGTTGACTACGGAATTCCCCTGACCAAATGGCTCTTCGACGTTTAGCCGCCTGA
>NZ_JFGV01000063.1:0-30123 GCF_000612035.1 Photorhabdus aegyptia
ATAGTATAAAAAAGCTTCAAATAAGTTGTTTTTGATTAAAATTCGTGATTATTATCACTAAATTTAAATCAAAAAATAGGTGCGGAATGACGGATTTACACCATTTTCCAGTGAAAATTAGCTAGTGTGAGCAGAGCTTACCCGCCTCTTTTACTCTACTCACGCTATACCCGTTATCTTTCAAGTTGTCTCTTTGTTGGCTGCACTCACTCACCCCGGTCACATAGTTACCTATGCTCTCGGGGATTCGCTCCCTTGCCGTCGCGATCCATCTTGAAATCCATAGGGTATAAATAATATAACCAGATTAATTAAATACTCCGGTAGAAAGATATCTATCGCCACGGTCGCAGATAATGGCAACAATGACAGAACCTGGATTTTGTGCTGCAACACTTAATGCTCCAGCAACAGCACCGCCGGAACTGACCCCACAGAAAATTCCTTCTTTCTGAGCTAATAAACGCATGGTATCTTCAGCTTCCTGCTGAGTGATATCCAGCACTTGATCAACTAACTCCTTGCGGAAAATGCCAGGCAAATAAGCCGGCGACCAACGGCGAATACCTGGAATATGGCTATCCGCCGCCGGCTGTAAGCCAATAATCTGTACACTATTAGATTGGCTTTTTAAATAGCGGCTAACACCAGTAATGGTTCCCGTCGTTCCCATACTGGAAACAAAATGCGTAATACGCCCTTGCGTCTGTTGCCAAATTTCAGGTCCTGTCGTCGTAAAATGCGCTAAAGGATTATCCGGGTTATTGAATTGATCAAGAACTTTGCCTTCGCCATTACGCTCCATTTGCTGAGCTAAATCACGTGCGCCTTCCATGCCCATTGCTCTACTCACCAAAATCAGTTCTGCACCATAAGCTCGCATAGAAGCCTGACGCTCAAGACTCATATTATCAGGCATCAATAATTTAAGATGATAACCTTTTACTGCGGCAATCATTGCCAACGCAATACCCGTATTTCCGCTAGTGGCTTCAATCAACACGTCACCGGGAGAAATTTCACCGCGCAATTCAGCCTGCTGAATCATTGATAGCGCTGTTCTGTCTTTTATCGAGCCGGCCGGATTATTACCCTCAAGTTTTACCCATATTTCCACCCCTAGCTTATCGGTGATTCGTTGTAATTTTATCAGCGGGGTATTACCTATAAAATGTTCCAAGCTTGCCACAGCTATTACCCAAATTTTATTTAATAGAACAGCGAAATAACCATATTCAGACACATATCGCAAGACCTTAAATAAAAAATGCCCATCCCTGGCGGTAAGGAGATGAGCAAAATGGTACCAACCAAATCTTAAGTAATTATCAAGCAGTTTGGGCTAAACTCAGTGTTTGCAATTGTTTATCGCCCGCATATAAACGTGCTTCAGTGCCACCAATAAAATAACGGCTTCCTCTTGTAGGTACTGAAGTTTCATCAAACCAAATAACAGCAACCGACTCATGATGCCAACCTAGAGGCTGGACCGAAAGCTGCCAGAAATGCCCTCTGGGACTGACCTCAGTCACTTGTACCGGCAACGGGCTGGAAGGTGTCGGTTGCGAGTTCATCATGATATCCCACGGACGTAGGAATACATCGACATTCCCCTGATGGATTGGCGTCACATTGAGAGGTAAGTGCTGTCCGCCAATCAATAGCTGCGAGCCTTTAATCTCACCATTAAAATGATTGACCTCCCCTAGAAACTCCATCACAAAACGGCTTGCCGGATAACGCCATACCTCTTGTGGCGTAGCGACCTGTTCAATATTCCCTTGTCTCATGACAACAACCCGGTCAGCCACTTCCATCGCTTCTTCCTGATCGTGAGTGACAAAGACACTGGTAAATTTAAGTTCTTCATGGAGCTGGCGTAGCCAACGGCGTAATTCCATTCTTACCTGCGCATCCAGTGCGCCAAACGGTTCATCAAGTAATAGAATTTGTGGTTCAACAGCCAATGCTCTTGCCAATGCTACCCGCTGCTTTTGCCCACCAGAAAGTTGCGATGGATAGCGTTCAGCAAGATGCGTTAATTGCACCATCTCCAGCAACTCCATAACCTTACGGCGGATAGCCGCCATATTCGGACGCTTACGTCGTGGCAGTACTGTCAACCCAAAAGCAACGTTATCAAACACGGTCATATGCCGAAACAGTGCATAATGCTGAAATACGAACCCAACTTGCCGATCTTTAGCATGCATACGGCTAACATCTTGCCCGTGGAAACTCAGTTTCCCCTCGGTTTGTTGTTCCAGACCAGCAATAATCCTCAACAAGGTTGTTTTACCGGAGCCTGACGGACCAAGCAGAGCAATCATTTCTCCAGAAAAAATATTCAGAGTGACATCGCTCAGAACCTGAGTCCGACCAAAATATTTACTGATATTGTTAATTTCAATACTCATATTCTGCTCCTACCTTAACCATGTTGGCGACTTAACCGCCACTGCAAAGCACTTTTAACTATCAAAGTGATAATTGCCATCAATGCCAACAATGCCGCCGCGGTAAATGCCCCTACTGTGTTGTAATCTTGATGCAGTAGTTCAACCTGCAACGGCAATGTGTAAGTTTCACCACGAATAGCGCCGGATACCACTGAAACAGCGCCAAATTCACCAATCGCCCGGGCATTGGTTAAAACCACACCGTATAACAACGCCCAACGAATATTAGGTAACGTCACCCGCCAAAACATTTTCCAGCCAGACGCCCCCAATAAAATTGCAGCTTCATCCTCTTGGCTCCCTTGACTAAGCATCATCGGCACCAGTTCTCGAACAACAAACGGACAAGTCACAAATATCGTTACCAAGACCATCCCCGGCCAGGAAAACATCAATTGGATATCATAGGGTTCCAGCAAACTCCCTGCCCAACCATTCGAACCATAAAATAATAAGTAGAGCAGTCCAGCTACGACCGGCGAAACAGCAAACGGAATGTCGATCAATGTCAATAAACATTGCCGCCCCGGAAATTGAAAACGCGTCACCAGCCAAGCGAGCATGACGCCAAAAATTAGATTCACCGGAACAGTAATTAATGCGATCAGTATCGTTAACCAGATGGCATGCAACATATCAGGATCTAAAAGATTCTCAGTGACTACCTCAACTCCTTTAGAAAAGGCGGTCATAAATATCCAGACAATGGGGATCACTAACAGTAAGATTGAAAACAATACGCCTGTTATGATCAACGTCCATTTACCCCAATTTATAGGTAGTCGTTGCGCTACATGAGATTCAGATAATTCAACCATTAATGCCCTCCAATCCGTTTACCAAAGCGGCTTTGCAGAGTATTAATGCTAAACAGTAAGATCAGGGATATTGCCAATATAACCGATGCAATAGCACTGGCCGCTGGGTAATCAAACTCCTGTAAGCGGATGAAAATCATCAGCGATACTACTTCTGTTTGCCATGCAATGTTACCGGCAATAAAGATCACGGCACCAAATTCCCCCAAACTGCGGGTAAAAGAGAGTGCTGTGCCGGCAATTAAAGCGGGAGACAATTCTGGCAACACAACCCGCCAAAAAGTTTGCCAACGATTAGCGCCTAATGTTTGAGCTGCTTCTTCATATTCTGGCCCTAGCTCTTCAAGTACCGGCTGAATAGTTCGCACTACAAATGGCAGGCTTGTAAACGCCATCGCCACCGCAATACCTAACCAAGTATTGACTACTTTCACATCAAAGTGCCCAAGCAAAGAGCCATACCAACCACTAACAGAGAATAGCGTTGCCAATGTCAATCCCGCTACCGCAGTAGGTAACGCAAAAGGGAGATCCATCAAACCATCTAATAAGCTACGGCCTGGGAAACGATAGCGAGTTAAAATCCATGCCATCAGCATACCAAACACCGCATTAAACAAGCTGGCAACCGCGGCTGCCAACAATGTCACTTTATAAGCCGCCACAACTTGGGGATTAGCAATGATCTGCCAATACTGTTCCCAAGTCATACTGGAAAGCTGCACAACTAATGCGCTCAGAGGTAACAATAAGATCAAGCAGGTATAGAACAGGCTACTGCCTAAGCTTAACCCGAAACCAGGCAATACTCGCTTACTGGATCTCGAAAACATTACTTATGCCCCTCGGCCAGCAATTGATCCAGTATGCCGCCAGTATTGAAATGAGTTTTCATCACTTGCGGCCAACCACCAAATTGATCCTCCAATCGAAACAGCTTGGTTGCTGGAAAACGGGCTTTCTGCTGAGCCATCACGTCTTTATCACTGACACGATAATTAAAGCTGGTAATGATCTGCTGTGCCTGTGGGCTATAAAGATAATTTAGATAAGCTTTGGCCACTTTCTCTGTACCGTTTTTCGCAATATGCTTATCAACCCAAGCCACTGGGAATTCTGCCAGAATACCTACCGGTGGAACGATCACTTCATATTTATCATCACCATACTGCTTGCGAATGTTGTTCACTTCAGATTCGAAACTGATCAGTACATCACCCAAACCACGTTCAATAAATGAAGTTGTCGCCCCTCGACCGCCAGTATCAAACACGGCGACATTTTTCAGGAAATGCTTCATCCACTCACGAGTTTTACCCTGATCTCCACTATTTTCCTGCTGAATAGCTCCCCAGGCAGCCAAATAAGTATATCGGCCATTACCGGAGGTTTTAGGGCTTGGGAAGACTAATTTGACATCTTGACGCACCAAGTCATCCCAATTACGAATATTTTTGGGGTTGCCTTTACGTACAAGAAACGCCATCGTGGAATAGTAAGGTGAGCTGCTATTTGGCAGACGGTTCTGCCAATCAGCCGGGATCAGCTTGCCGCGATCATGCAAAATTTGCACATCTGTTACCTGATTGTAAGTCACCACATCAGCCCGTAATCCCTGAAGAATCGCCAGTGCTTGTTTGGAGGAACCGGCGTGGGATTGTTTGATTATCAATTTGTCTTGTGGATACTGTTCATTCCACTGTTTTTCAAATTCAGGATTCAGTACAGAAAATAACTCACGCGCAACATCATAAGAGCTGTTTAACAGCTCTACGGCAAAGACATGACTGCTGCCTAATAAAGTTACTACTACCAGCCCGTTTAGTATTGTATTTTTTACTGAATACTTTCTCATTTATCACCTTATCCGTTATTTCATCAAATAACGCGCCAGTGACTAATGTATCCAGTTTATTTATAACAGGGTAGATAACTATCACCGTTTAATATACTAAATTGCAATTAGAAAGCATGAAACGCAATAAGCTGGCGAAATAGTAAGACTTTTAAATGGAAAATGCGGGCCTGTTACGGCACCGCAAGAGGAACCTAAACCGACTCAGTTGGTGCTTTAATTAGGAACGCTTATCGCTTCCAAATGATACGTTCCACTTTCCAATTTTTCAGCACATCATCAGAAGGAATCAAACCTTCAGGACCACTCCAATGGCCTGTAAACAGATAACTAACATGTCTGCTCTGTGGGGATGCACAGACAATAGCGCTCTTATCTGATTCACCTACCGTGTTTTGGCAAGCATCAAATGCCCTGCTATAAAGTGCCGAAAATGGCATACCAACCTTTGTTCCCCAGACGGTTTCAATATTTTCATCCAACACTTCAATACGACCGATTTTTCCATCGGCTTGACCAAATAGCGCTATCTTCAATTGATCACCGTCCATTGCTTGAAAGAGTGTCACCAATTGGCCATTTTTTGTTTCCATACCGCTACGTAAGTGGTACTTTCCATCCAATCCCTTCTCTATTGCCTCTTTATTCATTGCTGTCAGACTATTTATTTCTCCTACACCCTGATCTGAGATTTTTAAGGAACTGCCAAACCAGCTAAAAGGAGACAAATTCGACCATGAAAAACCCGATGAACCCGTACAACCGGCCAGTAACAATGCACCACTTATTGTGATAAAACGCAATCCTGTCAACATGTTAGTTAAAGTATACTTCTGCATAACTGATTCCCTTATAGCTCAATACAGCGATAGGCACTGAGACATCACATCTGATTGTTAGTTTCAGAGAATATTTAAATTAATTACTTTAGATTAATATTTTATTGATAAAATACAACTTAGCGGTATTATTACCTCCCCCTAAAAATCATCACTATTAGTAAGGTCAATATGATGAAAAAAATATTTATAACCACCGCCTTGATTACTTTGTTCAGTATGCCGTCAATAGCTCAAACCTCACAGACGCAATTTGGTGGTTTTTCCGGTCCCGATTCAACACAACCCCCCGTCCAAGCAGCACCACAAGGTGGTTTTGTCGATCACAATGCAAGAGTTTCCACCACCCAACAAGTTAAAAATATGAGAGATGACAGTTGGGTCGTACTGGAAGGGCATATTGAATCCCGTATCCACAGTGATCACTTCATATTCCGCGATAATGCAGGAATTGTTGAAGTGGAAGTTGATCATAAATACTGGAATGGCCAAACGATAACGCCTCAAGATAGAGTCCGTCTTGAAGGTGAAGTCGATAAAGAGTGGAATGGTATGACTGTTGATGTGAAAAAAGTCACTAAATTAAACTAATAATTGAACTAATGGCTTGTGGCTGAGTGGAATGCTTTCACTCAGCCATATTCTAAACTCAATATTCCTGATCACCAATCAAACGCTTACTGAAAATAACGCTCTCTTGATAACGATCTTCATATTCCAGTTTTTCACACATATAGATAGTGGCATCATTATCTTCAGGAACAATAAGAACTATTTTTGGACAACCACGGGCAATCAATTTCTTTTCTAATCGGGCAATTAATGCATTCGCAATTCCTCTACCGCGAAATTCAGGATGAACTCCCAAATAATAAGCAGAGCCACGATGACCATCATAACCACCCATAATCGTCCCAACCACTTCACCAGCCACTTCCGCGACTAAAAACAGGTCAGGATCATGAGTCAATTTACGCTCAATATCCACTTCAGGATCAACACCAGGATTAAGTAAATCGCAGCGTTCCCATAAGGTGATCACTTCTTCAAAATCATCTTGTCGAAATACCCGAATTTCCATCCCTAACCAACCTGTTTTTATCGAAATAACTATTTTCTCATTATCTCCGCTTTAACACCGGAATCAATACGAAAATGCGTTCTCTTCCACTATTCTTTTCCACTAACAGCTATAATATAACGTTCACCATATCATAATAGGGAAAGAATCATGAATACACCAAACATTAATCAGATTAAATCTTTTTTCCTTTCATTACAGGATGAAATTTGCCGACAACTAGAACAGGCAGACGGCAAAGCAAAATTTACTGAGCAATGCTGGCAACGAGAAAAAGGCGGCGGAGGCCGTAGTCGAATTATAAAAGAAGGCGCGATATTCGAACAAGCAGGCGCTAATTTTTCTCATGTATCAGGAGACATACTTCCCTCATCAGCAACAGCTCTCCGTCCTGAACTGACCGGCCGGCATTATCAAGCAATGGGCGTCTCTCTGGTTATTCATCCTTTGAATCCCTATATACCAACCAGTCATGCCAATGTTCGGTTCTTTATTGCAGAAAAAGAAGGTGAAGCGCCAGTATGGTGGTTTGGTGGCGGTTTTGATTTAACACCTTATTATGGTTTCAAGGAAGATGCTATTCACTGGCACATCACCGCCAAAAATATATGTCAACCTTATGGAGAAGATGTTTATCCAAAATATAAAAAATGGTGTGATAATTATTTTTATATTAAACATCGTGATGAAGCCCGTGGAATTGGTGGCTTATTTTATGACGACTTAAATACACCTGACTTTGAACATTGTTTCAATTTCACTCAAGATGTAGGTAAAGGTTTTCTTTCTGCCTATTTACCTATTGTAGAAAAAAGGAAAAACATATTATGGGGTGAACGTGAACGACAATTTCAATTATATCGCCGTAGTCGCTATGTAGAATTTAACCTCGTTTGGGACAGAGGAACCTTATTTGGATTACAAAGCGGAGGACGAACAGAATCTATCTTAATGTCCATGCCACCATTAGTTCGCTGGGAATATGATTATCACCCTGAACCAGGATCTGCGGAAGCCGCTTTATATATCGACTTTCTACCAGCAAAAAACTGGATATGATTTTTTATCATGTTAGGAATATTATAAAAAACTATTCCTAACTATTTATATTTTTATTACAGCCAATGTAAGAATCCCTCACATAAAAAAACTTAACAATTTATTAACAACCCCTTAACACAAAAGAAGCAGGCTGGACCTGATGACTATCTGCTGGAAACGTGTTTAATATGAACCCGTACCTAAAGAGTACCTCTAATTAATAACTAAAAATTTATTCCAGGAGATATTTTATGCAAATACAAAACAATAACTACAGAGGCGTAATACCGCCGTACATTCTTCAAAATATCTATAATAATGACAATGAAAAGAAGAAAGTATTAATGACATTAAATCACACTCAGAGTTTAATGTTGGATAATGTTATTAAAGAATCTTCCGATGATTCCGGCGATGACGATAAAGTTACTAATACAACTATACATCGTTCTATTCACGATGCAGAAAATAAACGCAAGTTGCCGGGAAAATTAGTACGAGATGAAGGAGATCCAGATAACGGAGATAAATCAGTTGATAACGCATATAGATATTTAGAAGCAACTTACAATTTCTATAAAGAAGTTTTTAATCGCAACTCATTAGATGATAAAGGAATGAAATTGATTGCCACCGTGCATTATGGCGAAGAATATATGAATGCATTCTGGGGCAACGGACAAATGGTATTTGGCGACGGAGATGGTAAAACCTTTAATGATTTCACAACCTCTGTCGATGTGATCGGCCATGAATTATCACATGGTGTTATTGAAAAAACCGCAGATTTGGTCTATTTCTTCCAGTCTGGCGCGTTGAATGAATCAATAGCGGATGTTTTTGGCTCATTAGTAAAACAACATTACCTGAAACAAAAAGCTGATGAAGCAGATTGGGTTATGGGAAGTGAATTGCTGGGCAAAGATATTAAAGGTGTAGGGATTCGTTCACTGAAAAAACCTGGCAGCGCATATGATGATGAAACTCTCGGTAAAGATCCACAGCCTGGTCATATGGATGATTATAAAGACTTGCCGATTTACAGAGACAATGGTGGTGTTCATATTAATTCGGGTATTCCTAATAAAGCCTTCTATAATCTGGCGATAAAATTAGGTGGATATGCCTGGGAAAAAGCAGGAAAAATATGGTACAACACTTTGTTGGATAAAGAGCTTGCCCGGGATGCTAATTTCGTAGCCTTCGCCAAGTTAACAATTAAACATGCTCGTGAGTTATTTGATGAGGATGTTGAAAAAGCAGCAATTGATAGCTGGACAGAAGTGGGCGTTAAAGTGAAGGAAGATAAAAATAAAGACGATAAGGGCGGTGACAAAGGCGATAAAGGCGGCGACAAGGACGATAAAGGCGGCGATAAAGACAAAACTAAAGATAAAACTGAAGAGTAATCTATAAACATATCGCTGGCTTAACGCCAGCGATATTTTATTATTTGTAATACCTGACTTGTAAAAAATATATCTAATAGAAGATGCCAAAATTGTTAAAGACGAATTTCACGCTATACTAAACAGACCTGAAAAATAACCGTAAAAATTTGGTATATTATGAATAATAAAACTCTCAAACTCACAACTGATAGTAAAATTACAATTTCCCTACAAGGAGGATTTGCCGCTACGCCTGGCCTTAACCAAGATAAAACAGTGAATTTAGAATCATTGTCTTCACACCAACAACAGTTATTTCTTCAAGCTATAGAACAAGACTTTTCCGATTCTATGCCATCAGCGCCATATCCTGATCAAGATTATTATCTGCTTAGTATCGTCAATGGAAATGAAGAACACCATTTCACCCTTCCTGAGTCAGATGCACCAGAAATCATTAACCAGATATGGGACGCCGACAAAAAGGGTGGTTAATCACCACCCCTTTTCCTATTAGCATTAACGCTTTTTCAGATGCGCCATCAGACGTTTACGTTTACGCATTTGATTAGGTGTCAACGTATTACGTTTGTCAGCATAGGGATTTGCCCCTTCTTTAAACTGAATCCGAATGGGCGTCCCCATCACCTTTAGGGATCGGCGAAAATAGTTCATCAGATAACGCTTATAAGAATCAGGCAAATCAGTTACCTGATTACCGTGGATCACAACAATTGGTGGATTATAACCACCGGCATGAGCATATTTCATTTTCACCCTGCGACCACGGATCATCGGCGGTTGATGATCTTCTTCGGCCATATGCATGATACGGGTTAGCAGTGAAGTATTGACACGGCGAGTGGCGCAATCATAAGCTTCAAGAATCGAGTCAAACAGATTCCCCACTCCACTGCCATGTAGAGCGGAGATAAAATGTACTCTGGCAAAGTCAACAAAACCAAGGCGATAATCCAGCATCTCCTTCACACGCTCTTTATCTTCTTGCGACATGCCATCCCACTTATTGACCGCAATGACCAATGAGCGTCCACTATTAAGAATAAAACCCAATAATGACAAATCTTGATCGGAAATGCCTTCTCGCGCATCGATCACCAGCAATACAACATTAGCATCTTCAATCGCTTGAAGAGTTTTGATGACTGAAAATTTTTCAACCGTTTCAGTGATCTTACCGCGCTTACGTACCCCTGCGGTATCAATAAGGATATATTCGCGGCCATTGCGCTCCATTGGAATATAAATACTGTCACGAGTAGTGCCAGGCATGTCATAAACCACAACCCTTTCTTCACCCAAGATACGGTTAGTCAACGTAGACTTACCCACATTTGGCCTACCAACAATAGCTAATTTCAATGGCAGAGTTGATGGATCAAAATCTTCCTCTTCTTCTACCATCTCAATTTCATTCTGTTCCTGCTCTGCCCAATAAGCCGCGTTGGCTTCTTCCTCAGTCAGCTCAACCTCTTCTTCTTCACCTTTACCAGAGAAAGGTAACAGTACTCGTTCAATAAGCTGGGTAACGCCACGACCATGAGAAGCAGCGATAGAGTAGATATCCCCCAATCCGAGGGAATAAAATTCAGCAATAGCGGTATCAATATCCACACCGTCGGTCTTATTCGCGACCAAAAAAGTGGCTCTTTCGCGGCTACGTAGATGTTTTGCTATCGCGTGGTCTGCTGGCATCAGTCCGGCGCGAGCATCTACCATAAACAGAACAATATCGGCCTCTTCAATCGCCATCAAAGATTGAGCTGCCATATGGGTTTCTACACCCTCTTCGGTGCCATCGATACCACCAGTATCAATGATGATAAACTCCTGCCCTTCAACCTCAGCTCGACCATATTTACGGTCGCGAGTCAGACCTGGAAAATCCGCTACCAGCGCATCTCTTGTACGGGTTAAACGGTTAAATAATGTGGACTTACCCACATTTGGGCGCCCTACCAGAGCGACGACAGGTATCATTTGTTGATGCCTCATGACTTAATTTGAAATTAGTATTCTGCTGTTCATCACAACAGGACACTAAAAAGACGAAACGGCTCCTGTTGTCTTTCTCTCCAGGAGCCGTAGGACTATAACTAACGCTTTACTTTATTTCCGGTAAACAGGCAGTAAGCAATACTCAACGGGTAAACAGATAAACCGTACCGTCTTTCGCCTGCACCATTAATTTATCACTGGCTACAACCGGACGGCTCATTAAACCAGAACTATCAACTTTATGTTGAGCAACAAACTTACCGTCATCCATATTCAGCCAATGCAGATAACCTTCACTGTCGCCGACAACCAGATAGCCATTATACATTTCAGGCGCGGTTAAATTACGGTGTTGCAATTTTGTCTGAGTCCACAAAGTGACGCCATCACTTTGACGCAGCCCCATAACCCGATCGTTTTGGTCAACAATATAGATATTATCACCAGAAACAACCATCTCGTTCACTGAACCCAAATCGCGCTTCCAGAGGATCTGACCTGAACGCATATCAAGCGCCACCAGATTACCGTTATAAGCTATTGCATATATCACGCCCTCAGAAATAACCGGTGTCGTATCAACATCATTAAGACGACCGATTTCTGTAGAGCTGGTTACCTGAGAAATACGTTGTTGCCAAATCAACTGCCCCTGAGAAATCAAGACGGCGTTGACACGACCATTATCCCCACCGACGATAGCAGCACCGTAAGCCGCGGCAGGCGCCGATTCACCACGCAATGATAATGATGGCGTATCCAAATTAACGGACCATCGCACTTTACCATCAGACTCACTTAATGCCTGCAACATCCCATTGCTAGTATGAATCAATACCAAACCATCACTCACCACAGGACGCGACAACGCTTCACCGGCGACGTCAGATTGCCAGGCAACTTGGCCGTCTTTGGTATCCAATGCAATAACTTTGGCACGTTCAGTGCCTACATATAGATGATCCCCTGCAACGGTCAGACCACCAGAGAGCAATGCAGGTATACGGGAAGAGAGGAGACCCGCTTTTTCAGCCAGATTCACCGACCATATCTCTTTACCACTATCAATGTCCAACGCCTTAACGATGCCATGACGATCAGCAACATAAACAGCGGAGCCTTGCCAGGTTGGCGTCAAGTGAGAATAATAACGGCCTACACCATCACCTACAGATTTATCCCAAACCTCGCTTGGATTAAATTGATTTTCAACCTTTGGCAACGGTGACATCGTTACCGTGTCTTGCTCACTTGAACAACCAGCTAGCAGAACAGAAGCGACCAAACCAACCAAGAGTGTTTTACGCAGTTGCATTGAAAGAATTCCCCTTAGCTGGATAAGTTATTCAATTTAAGATTTAACATCGATTTGATCGCCTGTGGCGAATCTGAACTCAAACCTTTGGTGTACGCTGCGCGGGCGCCGGCAATATCACCTTTTTTCAACAGTGCATCACCGCGGATATCCTCTGCGACGGCAACCCAACCGGAACCTTTGACCAGTTCCAACGTTTTCAACGCAGCATCCGTTTTATCTTCTGCCAATTGAACCCTGGCTAAGCGAATATTCACCAGAGCCTGCAAATCCTCATTTTTTGCCTGACCAGCAGCCGCAGATAAAAACTGATCTGCTTTAGTTAACTCACTCTTTTCAACAGCAAGTTGAGCCAAATGCATGTGCGTCATCACGCCATAACTGTTATTCGTTTCACTGGCAAATTTTTCAGCAGCAGCATGACCCTCTTTTGTACTGGCAATTAATCCTCGATCTACCCGTTCAAAAGCTTCTGCGCTTTCCTGCAACTGATTTGTCTGATGAGATTGCCAATAACGCCAGCCAATCAGCGCCCCGGCACCCAGCACCAGTCCCAAAACCAAGGCTTTACCATTATTGGCAAAAAAGCGACGGATCGCGTCTACTTGTTCGTTTTCATTGGTATAGACTTCCACAAAGTCTCTCCTTAACCTAACAGTTCAGCCAAACGAGCTGCAATTTCGCTTTGCGGCGACGTTTGTTGTTCGCCTGTACGTAAATCTTTAATGGCTACCTGACCAGAACGAACTTCATCCTCACCGAGGATCAGCGCAATTTTAGCGCCTTGTTTATCCGCACGTCCCAGTTGCTTCTTAAAGTTACCACCACCGTGGTTCATCATTAAACGCAATTCGGGCAACATATCACGTACCTGTTCAGCCAAAATCAATGCTGCTTGCTGACTACCTTCACCAAAAGAAGCGAGATAAACATCTGCGACTGACCGCTCCGCAGTAAATGCTGGATTAATTTCTTGTACCAGCAAAACCAGACGTTCCATCCCCATAGCAAAACCCACAGCAGGCGTTGGTCTGCCTCCCAGTTGTTCAACCAGCCCATCGTACCGACCGCCGGCACAAACCGTCCCTTGAGCCCCGAGTGCCGTCGTTACCCATTCAAATACTGTGCGGTTATAATAATCCAGACCACGAACCAAACGCTGATTAATCCGATATTTGATACCCGCCCCATCAAGAAGCGCACACAGGCTATCAAAATGTTCCTTTGATTCGGCATCAAGATAATCAAACAGTTCCGGCGCATCATTAAGAAGTTGCTGAACCTCTGGATTTTTTGAATCCAGAACACGTAATGGATTGCTGTACATACGGCGTTTGCAATCTTCATCCAGCTTATCTTTGTGCTGCTCAAGAAAAGCCACCAACGCTTCGCGGTAATTGGCTCGAGCCGCCAACGAACCAATGGAATTCAGTTCAAGCGTCACATGCTCAAAAATACCGAGCTCACGCCACCAGCGGGCAGTCAATAAAATAAGTTCGGCATCAATATCAGGCCCTTGAAGACCAAAAACTTCCGCCCCTAACTGGTAGAATTGGCGGTAACGGCCTTTTTGCGGTCGCTCATAACGGAACATCGGCCCTAAATACCATACGCGCTGTTCCTGATTGTACAGCAGACCATGTTCAATACCGGCACGCACACAACCTGCGGTATTTTCAGGGCGTAGGGTTATACTTTCACCATTGCGATCATCAAAGGTATACATCTCCTTTTCAACCACATCAGTGACTTCCCCAATAGCTCGTTTAAATAACGGGGTCTGCTCTACAATCGGTGTACGGATCTCACTATAACCATAACCCGCCAGTACCCGTTTCAAAATAGTTTCGATACGCTGCCAGATAACCGTATCTGCCGGCAAGTAGTCATTCATGCCTCGAATAGCTTGGATATTTTTTGCCACGTTTTATCTCTAGTTAATGATTCAAAAATGATGTTGATTGATTATAGAAGCGAATACCGACGAGCTTCAATTAACAAACAAAACAACGCTGGCTCATCATAACGATGAGCCAGTATCAGATACATTATTTGTCCAGTTGACTTATGCCAATGCGCTTATTTTCATCCAGCATTGATGCTTTAGCACGGATTTTAGCCTCAAGCTGATCAATCATATCAGTATTATCGAGGCGCTCTTTCTGCCGAACGCCATCTTCATAAAAACCACTTTTCGTTCTGGCGCCGGTGACGCCTAAAGTAGAAACCTCCGCCTCACCTGGCCCGTTAACCACACAGCCAATAATGGAAACATCCATCGGTGTGAGTAAATCCTCTAAGCGCTGCTCCAAGGCATTAACTGTGCCAATAACATCAAATTCCTGACGGGAACAGGTTGGACAAGCGATAAAGTTTATACCACGGGAACGAATACGTAATGCTTTCAGAATGTCGAAGCCCACTTTAACTTCTTCGACAGGATCAGCGGCCAGAGAAATACGTAAAGTATCACCGATACCTTCTGACAGGAGGATACCTAAGCCAATGGCTGATTTTACAGAGCCGGCACGTGCGCCACCCGCCTCGGTAATACCAAGGTGCAACGGCTGATTAATCTTCTGAGCTAACAGGCGATAAGCACCAACCGCCAGAAAAACATCCGACGCTTTTACACTGATTTTAAACTGATCAAAATTAAGTCTGTCGAGAATATCCACATGGCGCATAGCCGATTCCACCAGCGCTTCTGGGGTTGGCTCACCATATTTTTCCTGAATGTCCTTTTCCAATGATCCACCATTTACACCAATGCGGATTGGGATATTTTTATCACGGGCAGAAGCCACAACCTCACGGATACGCGCTTCATTACCGATATTGCCAGGATTAATACGCAGACAATCGACACCATACTCTGCAACTTTAAGCGCAATACGGTAATCAAAATGAATATCTGCAACCAAAGGAACACTCGCTTGCTGCTTAATCAACTTAAATGCTTCTGCGGCGTCCATCGTTGGTATTGATACGCGAACAATATCAACGCCAACACGCTCAAGCGATTTAATCTGTTTAACAGTCGCTTCCACATCCGTAGTACGTGTGTTTGTCATTGACTGCACCGCAATAGGCGCACCATCCCCGACTGGCACATTGCCTACATAAATACGCGTAGATTTGCGTCTTTTTATCGGCGATTCATTATGCATATTGGTGTTTCTCCCATACTTCCATGTGTTTACTGATAAAACTACAACCATGCCCTACTGCAACAGGCATTTTATTGTGCTGTTGGTACTTTAAAACGCGCGATACGACCTGCTTTAGCAAAGCGGCTTAAATCGACAACTTGCCCCCGGAACTGTACATCCACTACAGCCGGAGCGCCGATAGTTAAATTATAGGGCAACGAGCCAGAAAGACTCAGGTGGTCGCCCTTATGTTTAGTTCCACTAAACAGCGTTTTTCCATTTGCATCCACAACTTGCAACCAACAGGATGCTTTAAAATTCATCACCAATTTATTACTGTCAACCACTGCCGTTGAATTATTTTCAGGCACATTAGGTATTTGCGTGGCCCCTTGATTAGCTGGCAACGGCGCAGTCTGAGTTTGTGGCCCGTTACCTGCTAGTTGAGTTTCAGGTGTTTTCACCACTTGGTTTTGAGTTGATGGCACAGATTGAGTCACTTCCTCACTATTATGACTATGAGTATTCGGACTATGAATATTCGCTGCCGCTGCATTTTCGGCCGCAGACACTGACGACTCACTTGTTGCCTGTTCGCTGGCCGGCAACTGTGTCGCCGACTTGTGACTTTCATTCACTTTAGCTTTTTTCTGAGCAATCTGAGCCGCCGAATGATCAGCCATCGAAATCAATTCCTTCTGTTGAGCTATGTGGTTTTGCCACCACCACGCTCCCGTCAAACTAATTACGATTAAAATAATCAACCACGTAATCCACATCAACCAACTTTCGCGTTTTTTACGTTTTTTACCCAATGAAAAACTCTGCATTGGTGAAACTTTCGCTGTTTTTGCCGGAGTATGCTTATCCAGAATTGCCAAAATTTCTGCTTCTGGAATCTGTACCAACTTAGCATAAGAGCGAACATAACCACGCAGGAAAGTCGGCACCATAGTGGTTGGAATATTGTCCTCTTCAATATCACGGATAGTAGAAAGTTTTAAACACAAGCGATCAGCTACAGTCTGCTGGGTTAGCCCGTGCTGTTCACGAGCCTGACGCAGGAGCTGACCTGCGGTTAAATAAGCTTGTTCTGGAGTCGTTTCAGTATTCATTAGCAAGAAGACGCGGTACTGTTCAGGTTGTGAAAAACTTCGCGCCGGCTCCTGCTATAATCTTTAAATTACACAATAGCCTGCGCGGCGAAATAGATTTGCTATTTTACTAGCGGCAAATCACTGATAACAAACACGCCTGTTAGCATGGCTCTCAGTAAACAGAGTTTTAACTTCTTCATACTGCCCCTGCTCACAGAGAAAAACGCTGTAATGATACAATACCGTATCATTTCCTGGCGCGTACTGCATCGCCATTTTGTAACGTTGGCGGGCAGCTTTCGGCTGACCAGAATATTGCTCATACAACGCCATACCTAATTGAGCCTGATAATGGTCTGGCTTTGCCAGTAAAACCTTATCAAAGTGATATCTGGCGGCGGGCAAATTACCTTTAGCCAGATAAGCCATTCCCAGTTGAATCCGGGTTTCTGTTGCGACTTTTCGCTGTTGATCGCCGTTTGTTGGTTGATTGGAACATCCTGCCAACAACATAGCAACCACCATCATTCCCGATAACGATTTCCTTATCATTCCATCCCCACCGACCAAAGATACGCAATTGCAACTATCATTTTACTTATGCATTTTACTTATGCATTTTACTTATGCATTTCACTTATGCATTTCAGTGACTGCATGAAGCGACATACCCACATTCCCATTCAGACTGTTCTTATTTGAATAGGTTCACCTGCCTGACGTTTTTTCAATGTACGTTTGGTACGATCAATTACATCACCGGCAAGCTGACCACATGCGGCATCGATATCATCACCGCGAGTCTTGCGGACAATAGTGGTGAAACCATATTCCATCAACACCTTGGCAAAGCGATCAATCCGGCTGTTGGAACTACGACCATATGGCGCTCCCGGAAACGGGTTCCACGGAATTAAATTGATCTTACTCGGTGTCTCTTTCAAACATTCAGCTAATTGATGCGCCTGTTCCACGCTGTCATTAATATGATCCAGCATGACATATTCCACCGTCACACGCCCCTGATTCGCATTGGATTTAGTCAAATAGCGGCGCACACCGGCAAGGAACTGTTCGATATTATATTTACGATTGATAGGAACGATATCATCCCGCACATCATCTGTCGGCGCATGTAGGGAAATCGCCAAAGCAACATCGATCATATCGCCAAGTTTATCCAGTGCCGGCACCACACCGGAGGTGGATAATGTCACGCGGCGTTTTGACAGACC
The DNA here is from genome assembly GCF_000612035.1 of Photorhabdus aegyptia. Taxonomy (NCBI): domain Bacteria; kingdom Pseudomonadati; phylum Pseudomonadota; class Gammaproteobacteria; order Enterobacterales; family Morganellaceae; genus Photorhabdus; species Photorhabdus aegyptia. Next base: position 18,303 of record NZ_JFGV01000063.1, read on the forward strand.
AAAACCAAAATCATCCATCATGATTTCCATCGCAGGCACCACATTATTCAGGTTAAGCAAAGGCTCTCCCATGCCCATCATCACCACATTGGTGATCGGACGGCGACCACTGGATTTCAATGAACCAATAATTTTTGCCGCTCGCCAAACCTGACCAATAATTTCAGAAACCCGTAAATTACGGTTAAACCCTTGCTGAGCGGTAGAACAGAATTTACATTCCAGTGCACAACCTACCTGAGAAGAGACACACAAAGTCGCTCGATCATCTTCCGGGATATAAACCGTTTCAACTTGCTGATCGCCAACAGTGATCGCCCACTTAATCGTACCATCGGCAGAACGTTGCTCTTCTGCGACTTCCGGCGCACGGATCTCTGCAACCTGTTGCAATTTTGCTCGCAGAATTTTATTAATATCTGTCATCTGCTCAAAATCGTCATAACAGTAGTGATACATCCACTTCATCACCTGATCAGCTCGGAAGGGTTTTTCTCCCATATCAATGAAAAACTGACGCATTTGCTTACGATTCAGATCAAGCAGGTTAATTTTACCGCCTTTCTTTTCTGGAGTTTCAGACACGACAGGAGCAGCAAATTGTGCCGCGGTATTTGGTTGGGACATTTTTGTATATTGCCTCGTTGTGACACTTTCGGCTCTGCGTTGATGAACTCAACGCGAAGTTTCAATTCGGATATCACTATCAGTTTAGCATAGTGACAAATAACAAACGCCCCGTTGAATTAACAACGGGGCGCCGCATTGTACAAACTTTAATGCAATGATGCTACGGTTAACGGCAAATCAATTAACGCGGGCAAATTTCATCTTCTGTGAAGAAATAGGCAATTTCACGGTTTGCAGACTCAACCGCATCGGAACCGTGAACCGCGTTTTCAGTAAAGCTGTCCGCATAATCAGCACGCAAAGTACCTGCTAATGCATTATCAGGATTAGTTGCTCCCATCAGGTCACGATGACGCTGTACTGCATTCTCGCCTTCCAACACCTGAACCATAATTGGGCCAGAAGTCATAAATTCCACCAGACCATCAAAGAAAGGACGGCCTTTGTGCTCCGCATAGAAGCCCTCAGCCTGTTCACGGGTCAGGTGAAGCATTTTGGCGGCAATAATTTTAAACCCGGCGCTTTCAAAACGAGCATAAATCGCCCCGATGGCATTTTTCTTCACAGCGTTAGGCTTAATAATAGAAAAAGTACGTTCAACCGTCATGGATAACCTCTTGGCTCTTCGTTCAGCAACTGATAATTTTAATTTTTCATTCCCGATAAATTAATCGGTTAATACTCATTCCGCAACCTTAGCGGAGGTAAAAGCGGCGTTGATTATAGGGGCACGAATAGCAGTTGCCTACAGAAAACATAACATTCCATTAAATTTTCCTTAGCGAAAATTACCATTTTTTCGTACAAATCACACTTTTACCTGAATCGTTTACTTCAAAGTAAAATTGACAGAATCAATTTGCCCGCCCAAATCCAAAACACTAAGCTGATATTTACCCGGTTGAGTCAAGGTCTGAACAAATCCCTGATTCTTTTCTGTGATCATTACCTGCTCTCCATTTAGAAACCACCATTGCTGCCCACCACTACCGCCTTGAGTTGTCATACGTAAATCAAGGCTGTTAAAACCGGGGAGCCGTTTCAATACATCTCCATTATGAATACCCACGATCAACAAGGGCGCTTCATCTAATTTCAACGGTGGACATTCGGGATTAATCGGCGGCAGACGCTGCGCCCGACGCTCTTGTGCTGGTAACCATGATTCAAGGGTAATCGGCCATAAAGCGATATTTTTAGGCTGAGCATCGGGACAATCGGGGGCAACACACAAACCGTTTTTATCCAACCATACCTGTTCATTAATACCCGAAATGGCCTCTTGCCCTACCGCAGGCAACGTAGGCGGAATGGTATTATTCAATATCCAGCTCAGACGACGCTGACGGCAATTATTATCTCCTTTCGGCAAACTCTTCCCTCCCGGCCAACAGATAACGGCCTGACTAACCGTTGCTGGACGAGGATCAACGGGGGTTCGTTTAGCCCCATTTCGCATATTGGCGAGTAACAGGTTATTGATCTGATTCATGATGGGAATCGCCGTAGCGTAGCCGAACTGCCCGACAACCGGCGTACCGTCCGGCCTGCCGACCCAAACACCGATGGTATAACGCGCGTTTAAACCGACAGCCCAAGCATCACGGTAGCCATAGCTGGTACCGGTTTTCCAGGCTAGCGGCACCTGTGCCGGTAACACATCATCAGGTTGCGGCAGAGCCTCTCCAGCCATAATCCGTCTCACTATCCATGCCGCGCCGGGTGAAAAAAGCCGCCGATCACGCAATTTCTGCTGAGGAGTGAATCTCAAAGGGGCAACCTTCCCTTGACGGGCAAACGCCGCATAAGCCGCCACCAGTTGATCCATCCGAACTGCCGTGCCACCAAGAATCAATGATAAATTGGGTTCACTGCCGGGCGGAAAACGCAATACCGTTCCCACATTACGCATATTGGCGGTAAACCGCTTAGCGCCATAGGCTTCAAGCAGTTGCACGGCGGGTAAATTCAATGAACGAATCAACGCCTCACTGGCACTGACCGGCCCATGAAAGCCACTGTCAAAATTTCCCGGGCGATAATAATCAAAGCGGCGAGGCACATCCTGTAACAGTGATTCCCCATGAATTAACCCATCATCCAGCGCCATTGCATACAGAAATGGTTTCAAGGTTGATCCCGGCGAACGCCATGAACTTATCATATCGACATGACCAAAACGGCTATCATCCCGCAGATCCAACGAACCGATATAAGCTTTCACCGCCATGTCTGTATGATCAACCACTAACACGCCAATCGACGTTTTTTCCGGTAACTGGTACTTCCAATTCACCGCCATATCTTCAAGCTGGCGCTGTAATCCCACATCAAGGGTTGTTTTAATGATCTCCTGACGAGAGCCTTTCGCCATTCGTCTGGCAAGAAGCGGGGCAAGCTGTGGCGCCTGACGAGGAGCCAGCCACAACGTCTCTTGGCGAATATCAGCAACCTTCTCTTCCGGCCAGATTTTATACCGCGCCAACCGTTGCAACACCTTATCACGAGCAACCTGTGCCCGTTCAGGATAGCGATCTGGCCTTAAACGACTGGGAGCCTGTGGCAAAACAGCCAATAAAGCCGCCTCTCCCGCAGAGAGTTCAGCAGGCGGTTTCGCTAAATACGCCCAACTGGCCGCACCGACGCCTTGTAACGTCCCTCCAAACGGCGCACGGTTCAGATACATCTCAAGAATTTCATTTTTAGAATAGTGCCATTCAAGCTGCAAAGTACGCCAGATCTGTTTCAGCTTGCCGCCGAAAGTACGTGAATGGGGATCAATCAACCGGGCGACCTGCATTGACAGAGTACTGCCGCCGGATAAAATTTTACCTGCCCGAATATCCTGCCAGGCAGCCCTCGCCAGAGCAATCGGGTTAATACCCGGGTGTCTATAGAACCAGCGATCTTCATAAGTCAGCAATGCCTGAATATATTCCGGTGATACTTGATCCAACGTCACCGGATAACGCCAAACGCCTTCATCATCGGCAAAACGCCAAAGTGGCGTACCATCCTCACTCACGACAATACGCGCCATTTTGATTTCACGCAGTGGCAGAGGCCAAATTTTATCCGCCAACCATAAACCCGCCGGGATCAGAAACAACAACAGCACGATCAGCCATATAAGGCGATGCGTTTTCTTCATCAATGGATACCTAGTGAAAAATCAGCCCCTACGCCAAAGCGTAAGGGCGGATAGACTTTAGCGAACAACTTCCAGTTTTTCTGGTGTAGAACCGACCGCACGCCAGTAAGGCACATACATAGATTCAACCTGTGGCGCAGGAATGGTGTAAACACCCGGAGTAACAGCACGAGCCAAATAGAGCAACGTCACTGGCTGAGAAGGATCAACCGCGACTGCCGCCACATATCGATCATCACGATATTCCATATGGCGAATCGTCGCCTGCTGCATATCGCCAATCAATTCTTGCAGATTAGCGGCACTCTCATTCAACTTAGCACTACTGTTAGCCAAATTTTGGTTCTCCAGTTCCAAACCGGCAGGCAATAAATCAACTACCAAAGCATCCAATACGGGTTTATCTGAACTAACCACCAATTTCACAACCACCATTTCACCGCTTTTTAGACGGTCAATAGCAACTGGATTACCCTTCATATCCAGATAGCTACGCTCAATTTTCAGCACATTAGCGTAAGGTTTAGGAGAGCGCAGTGGGTAAGCCACCACATTCACTCGCGAATAGAGCGTGCTGTCACCAAGATTACTGATACTCATACCTTGCAGAATATCCTGTGGATACAGCATCTCACTATAGGGTTTATTTCTACTTATTGGTGAATTCCACTGACTAAACAGAGCTTTCCACGGTTGCGCCGATGTATCAATAAAGAAACGTCCCGCCAGATAGAGTGAATTACTCTCCTGAGTTGAAAAATAATTGCGGGATGTCAATTCATCAGACAACGCCAGCAATTTCTCATCACGCTCTTTTATCTGCATATTATTTTCAGTCAACAGAGCAACAATCATTGCGTTGTCGCGGATGGCACTACCGTAATCACCTAAATCTAAATCATCATTACGGTTTTTGCTGATCCCCAAATGAACCGCTTCATCTGCTCGGGTATTATCCCCCATCAGTTTCAGTGCAATGCCCAATTGTACCAGTGACAAGCCATTGCCAGCTTGCTGACGGCGTTCATAAACTTGTCTCAAAGCACCCAATGGCGCTTTCTGTTGATTAGCAAGCACCAGACCGGCATAAGCCTGAACCGAGAATCGCATTGCCTCCTGATTCTGGCTGTAGGGATAGTTAATAACACTCTTATCCTGTAAATAACGTAACAGACGATTATTGGCAGAAGTCAACACCTCTTTAGGTACGCTGTAACCGCGTTGACTTGCACGGAATAGAAAATCGGTAGCATAGGCCGTTAACCAATACTCCTCATCACCGGTTTTATCCCATAAAGCAAAGCTACCGTCATGGCGCTGCATACTCAGTAGATGAATAATTCCCTCATCAATACTTGCCCGGCGTTTATCATCATTTTCCGTCATAATGCCCAAGCTATTCAGCTCTGCTTTGTTCGAATAGAGTGACGGGTAAAGCCCGCTGATTGTCTGCTCAAGGCAGCCATACGGATAAGCGTACAATTCACGAATATAACGTGAAATCTGTAACGGCGGACGGCTGCTCAGTAACAACTGCCCCTCGGCTCCTACTGGTGATAAACCCGACAAGGCATCCGACGGCATCTGCCACTCCTCTCCCGGATGAATAACATTAGCGAACAGAACAGTTTCCGCTGGCTGTGCCGGACGCACGCCAATCTTCCAACTATTTTGGTACGGTTTCACATTTTCACCCGGCAAATTCAGACCATTAATCGTCAGGGAAACCTCTCCTTGACCAGAACCGTACTGCGCTGTGACCGGGATCTCCACGGTGGTGCGTTTGCCTTTTTCCAAAACTATCTCTTTGCTAACATCCCCCTCTAGCCTAATCAGGTCATCAGCAGCAAAGTTTAAGGTCAAGTTTTGCGTCTGTTCAGTTAAATTAGTCAAATCTAACGACAATAATGCGCTATCACCACCGGCCATAAAACGAGGTAATGCCATCTGTGCAACCACCGGCGCAGCAACGACAACTTTACTTTCACCGCGGCCGAACTCATCTTCACTCCATGCTTGAGCCATCAGCCTCAATTCACCGTTGAAATCAGGGATTGGCAAAACGATCTGCCCTTCGCCGTTTTCATCCAATGTCACCGGCTGTGCCTGTTCAGCGATAATCTTAACTTCGGTTAATGGTTTCCTACCACCACGCTCAAGGGCGCTATCATCACCATCACCGCCAAAACGCAGATTCGCCAGACGGCCTTCACCTTCAATCAACTGACCATAGACATCATATTGATCGACGCTGTAACGCTTACGACCAAAGAAAGCCTCATAGGGGTCCGGGGTTTTAAAATTCGTGACATTCAACACCCCTGTATCGACAGCAGAAAGCAGCACATTAACCTGCTTAGGTAATTTCCGCCCTTGCTGTGGCGTCGCTTTGACTTTAACGGTCAAATTCTGATTCGGACGCATTTTTTCCGGTGCGGATAGCGTTAAATCCAGTTTACGATTTTCATCAGCCAACGGCAGGTGCAACACGCCAATGGCCCGTTTCGGCGTCGCCTGACGAGATTTATCATCTGGACGCACCACCACCGCGGTTAAATAAAGGTCATGACGACGCCACTCTTTATTCACCGGCACTTCCACATCCAAACCTTGCTCTGGCACATCAATTTTTTGCCACCAAAGCGGCCCTTCGCTGGATTCCACCAACAGATAACCTTTACCGGCCTGTGGTGCGACCATATGCAATTTTATTTTCTCGCCTACCTGATAAGCAGGTTTATCCAGAGACAATTTCACCTGATCAGGACGAACAGCCCCTGTGCCACCGGTATTGTCCTGCCATGAGTAACCAGCCCAGAAATTAACGCTGGTCACTAATTGATTTTCTGGATTAACCACTTCAATACGGTACGAACCCCAATCAACCGGAAAACTGACCTTTGCGGTACCATCTTGAGCAATCTGGATATGTTCATCCGCCATCACCAAATCTTTCTGGTCATAGCCCGATTGCCAACCTTCACCATCCGACCAACGCCAATAGTAATCACGGCGTTCATAAACCAGACGGGCGGTTAAATCTTTAGCAGCATATTTTTTTCCATCGGCATCGGCATACACCACCGCAAATTGCGCCAGTGAATTTTCATCCACATTGTAACGGCTTTGATAACGACCTACGCGATAGTCATAAATCTCTTTCTGATTAAACAGCGGACGGACACCCACCAGCTTTTCTGTCGGCCAAACGGCCTGTTCAACCCGCCGAGTTACCGGGCGACCACCCGATTCAAGCAAACTTGCCTGTACAATGACGTTTACCGGCGAAGAGACCGAACTCCAGTTGTCGGCACTGACATTAATTACGGCTTTACCATCATTCCCTAAAACCAGATCAAACTCATCCAATGTGCGACTAAGATTGTCCTCTGTAACCGTACCAAACTCATAGCCAGGCAATTTTGCTACCGCATCACGAGCTGGACGCAGGAATAATTGCCCTTGCAGACGATTATATGCAGCAGGCGCACCATATAGATAACGGCCGTTAATCACGAAATCCACATCATGATCTTTCATCACCGGGGGAGACTCACTGCTAATTTCCAGCGCCATACGCTCCGGCAGAAAATCTTCGACATTAAACTTGTAATAACGAGGTTTGTTATCACCCAAATCAAAACGTAGCGACCAGAGGCCGGTAGCCGCTGAGGGAGGGATCACATAACGATATTGATACAATCCATTTTCAGGTTGCCAGACAAAACTATGGACTACCTGACCATCGGTTTTCAGTACATCCACTTTAACCGGCTGACTTTTCACTGCGCGGCCATCGCCATCACGCAACAGGCCATTGACAATCAACGTTTCACCCGGACGATAAAGATCACGAGGCCCAAAAACAAAAAACTGTTTGCTGTACCCTTGTAAGCCAGAAATATCGAACTCAGACAGATCCAGCGCCGGTGATACCAAATCAATCATACTCGTCTGATGGTCACGAGTAGCGAGCAATAGTTTCGCTTTCGCATTTTTCTCCAGACTGACGTGTCCATCATCGTCCGTCGTTGCCTTTGACAATAATTGCCCTTTCTCATCCAACAAACGTATTTCCACCCCTTTCAGGCTGCTACCTTGCGCCAAAGATTGGGTAAACACATCCATCCTATCCAGATAGCTGTGCATAGAAACACCAATATCACTTAAGGTAAACATTGTTGCTGGATTAGTGTCAGTGTATTTACCTGCTTGTTGCATCACCGCCAGATAAACGCCATCTTTCTGTAACTCTTTGATATTACTTAATGGCAACAGTAATTTTTCGCGGGTATTCAGTGTTGGATTCAGATCGAAACGGCCGGTATAAACCAGTTCCGCGCCCTTGAGCATCTCTTCAGATTCCCAAGAACTCATATTGTTGCGATATTGCCACTGTGCAATAAAAGCGGGCAATGCTGTCTCTTTGATCCTGAAAAAATTAACATCAATACGATTTACATTCAGGGCTAATACCGGCAAACCTTCAGCGACTTTACTGGGTAACAAGGAGCCTTTGCTGGCAAAACCGACGGACGGAGAAATCGTCGCGGTTGTCAGCGTTTTCTCATAAACCGTTTCGAGTTGACGATCATTGATACCTTTAACACCTTTATCTACGGTCAATTGCAACTCACGGGAGGGCGGCAAATGGCGCAAACGAAGCTCCATCATGTTATCTGATAGTTCCCAGGCACCATCAAGTTTGCCCTCTTTAACATCGACCAAACGGACATTCTGAGCAAAATCCTGATTTGGATCTAAAGGAACAGAAAATGTCACCACCATTGCACTAGCGCCATCAAGCTGAACTTCGGAAGCATCCAGAATCTTCACTGGTTTACCGGCATAACGTTTTGCTAATTCAGCCAGTGATGCTGCATCTTTCTGTCTTACGGATTTTGGTGGAATACTTGATTGCTGAGGTGTTTTTTCGCTTTGAACTTCTGTGGACTGTGGCTGAGCCACGTGCTTATTATCAGATTGGTCACAACCAGAAAGCATCAGCAAAGAAGCCAAAATCACCGCCAAATAACGTTTGTTTTTTCCTGGTCGTTGCCAGAATTGACCTTGATTCATAACCATAACCCCTGTCTTAACTCCAACCAACTGATGGCAGGATTTAATGAATAACTTTATATACCCGTTATCTTTCAAGTTTCCTCTTTATTGGCGACACTCACCCCGATCACATAGTTCGCTATGCTCCCGGGGGATTCACTCCCTTGCCGTCGCGATGCATCTTGAAATCCATAGGGTATATACCGCCTATTTATATTAGGCAACGTACAGACATTAAGTTCATATAATAGCCTGTTATTTTAACGAATTAAACATCACGGAGACGATAAATAAATCTAAATTTATCGATTCAATTTTCCATTAAGAACTCTATGTATCTAGTAAAAAAAAATTTTCGTCATTTCCCTCAGCGACCGAAGATAGCCCTTTACTGCACCACCTACCCGATAATTCACAAGAAATAAAAAATATAAAATCGACCATTAAAACAAAGTTGAATAAACAGAAAATTATCATTGTCGTACTGGTTATAAATATCAATACCGGATTAAATATACTCGGCTTCAATATACCACTGTTTAATAAATTAATTATCTCAAGCAACAAAAGCAACAAATAACTTTAATAAATATATATTTAACATTTTATTTAATGCATTATCAACCATTTATTAAGACTAATCATTATCTCAATAGGATATTTATAACAAATAAAAAGCCATGTAAATAAAACACATTTAACTTCTGATGCAGAAATTACCATTAATCTGTAATCTGTAATCTGTAATCTGTAATCTGTAAATAGGTTGCCACTTTTTTATCAAAAGTGGCAATAATGACTTGCGTGAAACACCGATTATACAAATTATTTTCTATAAAATATGAATAAAATCCTCTATGATGAAAAAATATAATAAAAAATGCGAATAAATTCAGCAATAAAAATATTAACCTATCGTTATTATAATCCCAATTATTTAAAACAGAAAAAAATACTAACCCCAACGCTGTCGCAAATGGGGTAATAACCTGATGAACATCCATTTTCTCAATAAATTTCATTATGTTACTCTACTAATAATACCTGCCCTGTTTTCAACTGTTTGACATTTGGCAACCAAAGTCTTCCCCAGCTACCCGTACAATGACATCCATAAACTTCTTTTATATTTTCTTTTATGAAAAATTCTCTGATCTTCAATAACTCTGTCGGTAACGCTCTCCTTAAATGCAATCCTCCTATTACTGCGAATACTTTGTCCACACCGGTAATCATTTTAGCGTGGTTAATGATTTCACAAATACCAGAATGACCACAGCCAATGATAATCACCAGTCCATTATCACTTTTCCAAATTAATGCACTATCATCCAATATATAATCATTAGCCCAACAGCTCTTTCTAATTAATCCATAGGATTTACGATGACTGTTTGCTATTTCTCCTGAAAAAATAAATCGCTCACTTATTTTCATATGCGATTTCGTCAAACGAAATAAAACTCTCTTCTTAACTCTTTTATTAATTTTACCCGATATTTTTTTGAATTTTAAGACACTCTTTTTATTGAACATCACACCATAATATTTCTCGCTTAATGCATCAGGGTGACATATTAATTTAGCATTATGAGGAAAATAGTTAACACCACCTATATGGTCAGAATGCCCATGAGAGATAACAATTTTGGATATATCATCAATAGATATTCCCATCCTATTTGCATTCTCAATATAGCTACCATCTGGACCGGTATCAAAAATTATCTTCTCTTCACCATCCTCAAGTAAAAGACTCAGACCAGGCTTAGCTATCAAATATGAATCAGATGTTTTATTTTCCAAGAGTACAGTTATTTTTAATGACATAGCATATCCATTAGTTTTGTTGAAGTAATTAATCTATTAAACGATACGGGTAACAATAGCATTGACGTACATCAATAAAATAATGAAAAGCCATTATATCGTCACATTTTTATAAGCAGATCACAAATTACCCCTCCTCTGCTAACTGTTAATTTTTCAACATAAAATGATTATCTCTCTATCATATTTATTGTCTTGCAATATTAACACACAAATATTATACCTTGCTGTACAACACATTTTTAAAAGTAGAGATAAACATATTATTAAAAAATAAAATTCAACGATAGATTATTCAAGTAATTTAATCAAATTTACTATACTAATACCTAGCTCAGTTGACAATGCTTAATTTTAAATATCACTATCAAGCCAGTAATTGACTTACATGACCGCTCTCACTTTATCTATATTACAAATAAATATAATATATTTATCAGATATAATTTGACTTTACATTACATAAAAATATTTAAATAGAACAATTAATAATTTCCGCCATATATAAACATAACCTATCCACTTATATCAAACCATTATTAACACCTTTATTAATACGATAACAAAAATATATTATTTTTATATAAAAATAGAATTAATATATTTAAAAATAATTGGTATATTCACATAAGAAGTGAAACATCGTTACTCTGGAAGTCAACATATCCGTAGTCCTTTAAATAATTCATTAGGTGTTTTACCTCCCCGAGTTTTTCGGGGGCGATTACTTTAATCGGTTTACCACAAACTTCGAGACTTCATTAAAATCGGTTCCCTTTGGAAAGTATTGCCTGATCAACCCATTGATATTTTGATTGATCCCCTTTCCCAAGGTGAGCAATGACGACAACAAATCATGCTATTTATCCCATATAATTATGGAGGATTTAGGTTAAGTGCTCTTCTGGCAGAGCGAGCGGCAGATAAGAAGCAAGATTGGCATGGATAACCCTAACCCCTCATATAACCATAAAAGACAATATCTCATCACCAATTTACTACAATCATCACATTTCATTTTGTTTCATGCCGAAACAAATCATCATAAATGTGATGTAAATCACATTATTAAAATAAAACAATAAAATTAATTTGAAATTATTAATGCTGGTTATTAAATGATTAATATTAATCTATTTTTTATACAAT